>NZ_BAAFQO010000014.1:0-66662 GCF_042849115.1 Lactococcus muris
TGAGCGTAACCAAGCATGAACCACCAGTCTTTCCAGCTACAGTATCGGCTTCCCAATGTCCAATCTCCAGACCTTGATTGGCACTTTCTGGACGTTCATGAATGGTATGGGAGATAGGGATTTTCCCTCTCTTTTCTTGATGTCCTTTCGTGTGCCTAGTTTTCCCTTTATGACGCAGTGAACGAATTAACCCACGATTACCATGACTTAATTTTTCAAGCTCAAATAGGCCATTATAGATTGCCCTATAGAGGGTTGTATAACTGACCTGTACTTCCGAATCTTCATGCTTTAATCGTGCAGAGATTTGTTCAGGAGACCATTGTAAATCAACGAATAAGTGTCTCACTTTCTCCCAATATTGACGATTGGTGAAGATTGCTTTTCTTCCACAATGACTTTTTCTGCTCCGGTATTTGCTTTGGGCAACCGTTGGAGAGTAGTCCTGATTAACACTATTTCTTTTAAGCTCCCTTGAAATTGTGGAGGCACTCCGATTTAAGCGTCTAGCGATTTCACGCACAGAAACCTTTTGTGATGACCACAAAAATATACTTTCTCGTTCAAATATTGTAAGATGAGTATAGGGACTATTCATATTTCCTCCAGCTTAATAATGTTCTCGACAAACTTATTATACTGGATTTATGAATAGTCTTTTTTCTGTTGCACTTAAATTATAAATTCAAGATAAAAAAAGGGCAGTAGATTTTAATCTACCACCACAGATTATACAGAACCATAAAAACGACTGATTAAATTTTTCTCAGTCGTTTTTATTTCTGAAGACGTAATAGAAGCATAGCTCCTTACCAATAGCTATTTGTATTTTTCTTCTAGTTTACTCATCCAAAGTCCTAAAAGTATCCCAACTACAAAAAGTAAGGCACTCATCATAAAAGTTGAGAAGGTTGCACCAGCATAACTGATCGTTTCAGCACTCTGTGTAGGGACAACAATAAGTAAAGTACTCGACAGGACCAAACCAATAATAAAATGATACACTTTCGAATGATAGTTAAGGAGAAGTCTTTCCATTACCTTTGAAAAGCTCACAAGAGCGAACATTCCTCCAATGGCAATTGGAAGAAAAACACCAAGAATATCACGATTTTTAAAACCGTCAAGCATCGGAGAGAAAAGACCTAAAATTAAAAGAAGATTGGAAGGACTAAGTCCAGGAACCAATACACCTAGGGCAATCAATATACCAGCAAGAAAGAAACCAAAAAAGTTTGCTGGAACTGTACCAGCGATTGCAGGTAACATATACAAAATAATCGCGGATAGGACAAAGGTAAGCTCTAAAATAGCCCAGTCGCTTTGGTCTCTTGACTTGTGACGAGAGCTTTCTCTAAAGAGAGAAGGGAGAGTTCCCAAAATGGCACCGGCAAAGCCCCATAAAACGATGACTTGATGATGTGCAAGCAACCATTCTAAGGGTCTACTAAGAAGTACTAAACCTAAGATTCCGCCTATACCAACAGGGAGGAAGAAAAGAAAATTCTTCTTAAAATCTTGACGAATATGAGCCAAGAAATGGAGCATTCGTTCATAAATCCCTAAAATTGCAGCGAGAACACCGCCTGAAACACCCGGAAGAATGAAACCAAGAGCAATAATCATTCCTTTACACAATCTAAAAATCCAGTTCATAACATCACTTTCTATTTTTAAAACTTTCTGGTTCATTATATCATAAATTACTTATACAAAACATATTAAAAATACATGTTATGATATATACACAATATCATTAACTTTACTATCTTTTTTTGTATTTTTACATTAAAATAGAAATCATAGGGCATTACCTACAGAAATGCTACAAGATTTAACATCACATACGAGGGAGGAATACGGTGAATAAGGTAAGGCAACCGAAATATCAGCAAATTGCCATCTTGATTGCTGAAAATATTGTTCGCAATGAATTGAAAGTAGGGCAAAAAATTTATGCGCGTTCTACATTGGCAACGACTTTTGGTGTTTCTCCGGAGACAGCACGGAAAGCTATCAGTATTCTTAGTGATTTGGGGATTGTCGATTCCATTCATGGAAGTGGTGTTGTAATTGTATCACGACAAAAAGCACAAGAGTATTTGGCCCAGCACCAAGAAATTAAAACAATTCAAGACTTGCAGGTCGATATTTTAAAGAGTGTTGCACGTCAACAGAAAGAACTTGCTAACTTTTCATCTACCTTGGATAAGCTGGTTGGACAAACTGCACACTTCCAAAAGTCTAATCCAATGACACCTATAGAACTAGAACTCAATGAACCTTCAGAAAATTTGGGGAAAACAATCGGAGAGATGAACCTTTGGCAAAATACTGGAGTAACGGTAATCGCTATTCTACAAAATGATGAACTGGTTATCTCTCCTGGTCCGTATGCGACGCTCAACCAACATGATACGCTGTATTTTGTGGGAGGAGCAGATGCCTTGCAAGTTCTTCAAAACTTCTTTTACAAAAATTAATAAAGCTTTGCTTTACTCATAAAAATCGCTCACAAATATAAACATACTTGAGATTTTGTTTATATTTGTGAGTCTTTTCTTTCTTCAATATAAAATATTTTCTGCTTTTATAAGTTTACTCATTTGACAAAGTGACAATACATTGTTAATATAGAGTGGTCACTTTAATGAGATTAAATAACAAAAAGTATTTAATTATTTAAGAGTAAAGGAGAATATTTTGCCAGTAAAAATTAAAATTGAACACTTAACCAAAATATTTGGTAAACGTGTAAAAACTGCTTTGGCAATGGTCGAACAGGGGGAGTCGAAAAACGAAATTTTAAGAAAAACAGGTGCGAGCGTCGGTGTTTATGATGCCAACTTTGAAGTAAATGAAGGCGAAATTTTCGTCATTATGGGTCTTTCTGGTTCAGGGAAGTCCACATTATTACGTCTGCTTAATCGTTTGATTGAGCCAACAAGCGGTAAGATTTTCATTGACGGTGAAGATGTTGCTACATTGAATAAAGAAGATTTGTTAAAAGTTCGTCGTAAAACGATGAGTATGGTTTTCCAAAATTTTGGTCTCTTCCCACATAGAACGATTCTTGAAAATACAGAATACGGTTTGGAAGTACAAAATGTACCAAAAGAGGAACGTCGTAAGCGTGCCGAAAAAGCCCTAGACAACGCTAACCTCCTTGATTTTAAAAATCAATACCCCAACCAACTTTCAGGAGGGATGCAACAACGTGTCGGCTTAGCGCGCGCTTTAGCCAATGACCCAGAAATCCTTCTGATGGACGAAGCTTTCTCAGCTTTGGACCCCTTGATTCGTCGTGAGATGCAAGATGAACTTTTGGAACTTCAAGCAAAATTCCAAAAGACAATCATTTTCATTTCGCATGACCTCAATGAAGCATTGCGTATCGGCGATCGTATCGCCATCATGAAGGATGGTAAAATCATGCAGATTGGTACAGGTGAAGAAATCCTTACTAACCCTGCTAATGATTACGTTAAAACCTTTGTAGAAGATGTTGATCGTGCAAAAGTTATCACGGCGGAGAACATTATGATTCCTGCCTTAACAACTAACATTGATATTGATGGTCCAAGTGTTGCGCTTAAAAAGATGAAAACAGAAGAAGTAAGTTCTTTAATGGCTGTCGATAAAAAACGTCAATTTTACGGTGTTATTACCAGTGAAGCAGCAGTTCAAGCAAAACAAGCCAATAAATCTCTTCGCGATGTTCTCATGACAGATGTTGGACAAGTTGGTAAAGAAACATTAGTAAGTGATATCTTACCTATCATATACGACTCTCCAACACCTGTTGCCGTGGTAGACGATGAAGGATTCCTCAAAGGTATTCTTATCCGCGGACGAGTACTGGAAGCTTTAGCAGATGTAGACGATGAGGAGGTAAATAATGATTGAGTTAGCAATAGGTAAGATACCCTTAGCAGATTGGGTTTCGACTGCAACAGATTGGATTACAAGTAATCTAAGTGCTGGGTTTGATATTATTCAAAAAGCTGGTACGGCAATTATGGATACAGTAACTGCAGGACTTACAGCTGTACCATTTTGGTTAATGATTATTGTTGTTACTTTTTTGGCAGTTTTAGTTTCTGGACGTAAAATTGCCTTCCCTATCTTTACATTCTTAGGTTTAGTTCTTATTGCCAATCAAGGTTTATGGACAGACTTGATGAATACAGTGACATTGGTCTTGCTCTCTAGTTTAGTTTCTATTATTATCGGTATTCCTTTAGGTATATGGATGGCTAAGTCCGAACTCGTCGCTAAGATTGTGCAACCAATACTGGACTTTATGCAAACCATGCCCGGTTTCGTTTATTTGATTCCGGCCGTTGCATTCTTTGGTATCGGAGTGGTTCCTGGTGTATTTGCGTCAGTCATCTTTGCCTTGCCACCAACAGTTCGTATGACAAACTTGGGTATCCGTCAAGTTTCAACTGAATTGGTCGAAGCAGCAGATTCTTTTGGTTCGACACCAAGACAAAAACTCTTCAAGTTAGAATTTCCTTTAGCAAAAGGAACAATTTTAGCAGGTGTTAACCAAACAATTATGTTGGCTCTTTCAATGGTTGTTATTGCTTCAATGATCGGTGCACCTGGGCTTGGACGCGGTGTCTTAGCAGCTGTGCAATCTGCGGACATTGGTAAAGGTTTTGTAAACGGTATTGCTTTGGTTATTTTGGCTATCATCATTGACCGTTTCACTCAAAAACTTAACGTTGCTCCAACAGAAAAACAAGGTAATCCGCAACTTAAAAAATGGAAGAAAAGAGGGGCGCTTGTAGCTCTTATCGTTCTTATCATTGGTGGTATTTCTGGTGTTACACTTAAGAAAACAGCAGCAGATAAAAATGTTGAACTTGTATATATGAACTGGAATTCAGAAGTTGCAGCCATTAATGTATTAAGCCAGGCTATGGAACAACATGGTTTTGATGTTAAGAAGACAGCTTTAGATAATACAGTTGCTTGGCAAACTGTCGCTAATGGTCAGGCTGACGGCATGGTTTCTGCTTGGTTGCCAAACACCCACGAAACGCAATGGAAAAAATTCAGCAAATCCGTGGAATTGCTTGGCCCTAACCTTAAGGGAGCTAAAGTTGGTCTGGTCGTTCCAAGCTACATGAAGGCAAACTCTATTGAAGATCTGAAAGATCAAGCTGATAAATCTATCATCGGTATCGAACCTGGTGCTGGCGTTATGGCAGCTACAGAAAAAGTCCTTAAAGACTATACTAACTTGAAAGATTGGAACTTAGTCCCATCATCTGCTGGCGCAATGACTGTTGCCCTTGGTGAAGCTATCAAGCAACACAAAGATATCGTAATCACTGGCTGGTCCCCACACTGGATGTTTAATCAATATGATTTGAAATATTTAGAAGACCCAAAAAACTCAATGGGTAAAGCTGAAGATATCAATACAATTGTGCGTAAAGGGCTTAAAGAAGATAACCCGAAAGCCTATAAAGTATTAGACAAGTTTAACTGGTCTCAAAAAGATATGGAATCCGTAATGCTTGATGTTCAAAAGGGTAAAACACCAGAACAAGCAGCAGCAGCGTGGATTAAATCTCATAAAGAACAAGTTGACAAATGGTTTGAAGACTAAGCCTGTTGCTTAGTCTTTTTTAGAAGAAATAGCCAAACAAGCAATCCCTATTTTAATCGCAGAAGTGATAATGTGGTAGAATTAGAGTATTGAAGAATCGAATACTTTGAAAGGAAAGATAAATGAAATTATTTCAACACAACACCCTTGCAGCTTTGATGTCAGGACTTTACGAAGGAACTTTAACGATTGGAGAGCTCTTGAAAAAAGGCAGCTTTGGTATCGGAACTTTGTCTGGTATTAATGGTGAGCTTATCGTCCTAGATGGCAAAGCTTATATTGCGACTGGGGACAAAAAAGTACGTCAAGTAGAAGATGATGAAAGTGTTCCTTACGCTGCCGTAGCTCATCATGAAGCAACACTTTCTCTCCAACAAGAAGAAAAAATTTCCAGCGAAGAACTCTTTGAAAAAATTGAAAATGCGTTTAACAGTGAAAATACTTTCTACACAATCAAAATGGCTGGGGATTTTGAAATGATGCACGTGCGTATGGCTCCAGGTGCGGCGGAAGGAGAGCCCTTTGCTAAAGTAGCAGAAAATCAACCTGAGTATAAAGAGGAGAAAGTCAAGGGAACTATTGTCGGCTTTTGGACACCAGAAATGTTTCATGGTGTAAGTGTCGCTGGTTACCATCTGCATTTTCTTGCTGATTCATGCGATTTTGGTGGCCACATTTTAGGATTTACTGGCTTTTCCGGTAAAGTAGAAATAGGTCAAGTGGATGCTTTAGAGCAAAATTTCCCAACAAAATCTCAAAATTTCCTTCAAGCAAAGTTTGATCTTGATCAGCTCAAAAAAGATATCGAGCAAGCGGAATAAAGAACTGCAGAAATGCAGTTTTTTTGTGAAAAGCTTCTATTTTTTACGTATGAATTAAACAGAAGGTAAAAATGGAGGCTTCATAATGAGAAACTTTGAAATACTAAGATTGAAAACAGCGGGTGTATCTAACCGTGGAATTTTGAAACTTATTACATATCAAAAGGAAAACAAGGAAAAGATAACCTTACGGCAGATAGCACATGTAACAGAAGTAAAGTCAGTCCCTAATTTTATAGAAAGTTATAAAGGTCAAGATGTTGAAGGCTTAAGGAGACTTTATAAGAGATTTCCGTCTTTTTCAATCTTGGACGAGGTCTATCCAGAAAGACTTAAGGAAATATATAATCCCCCAGTACTGCTTTTTTATCAAGGGAATCTGGACTTACTCAATCTCCCCAAAATAGGTTTTGTCGGTAGTCGTGAGACTTCGAAAGAAGGGATAAAAGTTACACATAAGCTTGTCGAGGAGCTAAAACAAAAGTTTGTCATAGTAAGTGGTCTTGCACGTGGGATTGATACATCAAGTCATGTTGCAGCTGTAAGGCAAAAGACTCCTACCATTGCTGTTATTGGTAACGGCTTAGACATCAGTTACCCAAAAGAAAATCGTAAATTACAAGAGTACTTAGCAGCAAATGAACTCGTTCTTTCAGAATATCTTGTAGGTGATCCGCCACTTAAATTTCATTTCCCAGATAGAAATAGGATTATTGCCGGCCTTTCTCGAGGAATCGTTGTTGTTGAAGCAAAACAAAGAAGTGGAAGTTTAATTACAAGCAGTTGGGCCTTGGAAGAAAATCGAGATGTTTTTGCTGTGCCAGGTAATATTCTGAGTAGAAATTCTTCAGGCTGTAACAGTTTGATTCAGCAAGGGGCAAAGCTAGTGACACATGGTCAAGATATTTTAGATGAATATTTCTTTGAGTGATAAAGAGGAATTTATCCATAAGTTTTTTCTAAAAACAAAAAACACAAAATGTCGATTCCATGCACATATTATAGGGAACGAAAGACGTTTTTGTCTTTTAATAATCATTTAATTCTCCTATAAGAGAAACACTTTTGGTTTTATTACTTGACATCTGTCTTAAAAGCCTATATTATTAGACTATTGAATTTTGAAAAATAGGTAAAAATATGGCGAAAGCAAGCGAAAAACAAGTAACTGCAAAAAAGAAATTAAACAGTAAAAAAACGAAAAGTAAGAAAAAAGAAAAAATTGTAAAAGGCAAAAATCTCGTAATTGTTGAGTCACCTGCTAAAGCAAAAACAATCGAAAAATATTTGGGACGTAATTATAAAGTTGTTGCGTCCGTTGGACATATTCGTGACTTAAAAAAATCAACAATGTCTGTTGACATAGAAAATAATTATGAACCACAATATATTAACATTCGTGGTAAGGCACCTCTGATAAATGGCCTTAAAAAAGAGGCTAAAGCCGCTAAAGCTGTCTATCTCGCAAGTGACCCGGACCGAGAAGGAGAGGCTATTGCTTGGCATTTAGCCCACATTTTAGGCCTGTCATTAGAGGACAAAAATCGCGTTGTCTTCAATGAAATTACTAAAGATGCTGTCAAAAGTGCTTTTAAAGAACCACGAAGCATAGACATTGACTTGGTTGATGCTCAGCAAGCACGACGAGTTTTAGACCGTTTGGTTGGGTATTCAATTAGTCCAATTCTTTGGAAAAAAGTAAAAAAAGGATTATCTGCAGGACGTGTACAGTCCATTGCGCTTAAGCTTATCGTTGATCGTGAAAATGAAATCAATGCTTTTGTTCCTAAAGAATACTGGTCAATTGATGGTGAATTTAAAAAAGGACCGAAAAAGTTTAAGGCTGCTTTCTGGGGCGTTGATGGTAAGAAGCGCGCACTGGATAACAATGATGATGTCATGGAAGTCATGGCACGTTTGTCTGGTCCAGAATTCAACGTTGACAAGGTAGAAAAGAAGGAACGCCGTAGAAACGCACCGCTACCTTATACAACTAGTTCAATGCAACAAGATGCAGCGAATAAAATTAACTTCCGTACGCGTAAAACGATGATAGTTGCACAGCAACTCTATGAAGGGATAACTCTTGGTGCTCAAGGTCATCAAGGACTAATTACTTATATGCGTACTGACTCTACTCGCATTTCCCCTGTTGCCCAAGGTGTAGCAGCTGAGTTTATCACGGCGCATTTTGGTGCGAAATATAGTAAGCACAGTTCTAAAGTATCTAATAAAGCTGGTGCTCAGGATGCCCACGAGGCTATCCGTCCAACCAATGTTTTGAATACTCCAGAGTCTATTGCAAAATACTTAAACAAGGACCAGTTGAAACTCTATACTTTAATATGGAACCGTTTCGTTGCAAGTCAGATGACTGCTGCTGTTTTTGATACAATGAAGGTTAACCTTTCGCAAAACGGTGTGACTTTTGTAGCGAATGGCTCGCAAGTTAAGTTTGAGGGGTATTTAGCAATTTATAATGATTCTGAAAAGAATAATATGCTTCCAGACATGGTAGCAGGAGATATTGTTAAAAAAGTTAACCTCAAGCCGGAACAACATTTTACTCAGCCTCCTGCACGCTATAGTGAAGCCACTTTGATTAAAGTTTTGGAAGAAAATGGCGTTGGTCGGCCATCAACTTATGCCCCTACACTTGATACAATTCAAAAGCGTTATTATGCGCGATTAGTCGCAAAACGATTTGAACCAACAGAACTTGGTCAAATCGTAAACAAGCTGGTTATTGAATTTTTCCCTAATATTGTAAATACCGAATTCACAGCAGAAATGGAAAAAGATTTAGACAAGGTAGAAGAAGGACAGCGTCGCTGGGTTGATGTTGTTGATCAGTTCTATAAACCTTTCGCCCTAGAGCTTGACAAAGCTGAAGTAGAAATGGAAAAAATCGTCATCAAGGATGAACCCGCTGGCTTTGATTGTGAGGTCTGTGGTCATCCTATGGTTATCAAGTTAGGGCGCTATGGCAAGTTCTATGCATGCAGTAATTTCCCAGATTGTCACAATACTAAAGCTATCGTGAAAGAAATTGGTGTAACTTGTCCAAGTTGCCACAAAGGGCAGATTATTGAACGAAAAACCAAAAAGAATCGCCTTTTTTATGGCTGTGACAGATATCCAGACTGTGAGTTTACCAGCTGGGACAAACCTGTTGGTCGCTCTTGTCCAAAATGTGAGCACTTCCTAGTTGAAAAGAAAGTACGTGGTGGCGGCAAGCAGGTTGTTTGTAGCAATGAAACCTGTGACTATCAAGAAGAAAAACAAAAATAGAGCATTTTACATAATTTTAAATATGCAAAATGTGTTGATGTTAGAAAGTTTACGATGAAAAAAACACATATAAATGTTATCGGTGCGGGACTGGCTGGTTCAGAAGCAGCTTATCAAATTGCGAAACGAGGAATTCCGGTAAAGCTATATGAAATGCGAGGGGTGAAAGCGACGCCCCAGCATAAAACGGATAAATTTGCAGAATTGGTCTGCTCAAATTCTTTCCGTGGCGCTGCTATTACTAATGCAGTTGGACTTCTAAAGGAAGAGATGCGCCGTTTAGACTCTATCATGATGCAAGCTGCAGAAAAAACACAAGTTCCTGCAGGAGGAGCCCTAGCTGTTGATCGCGAAGCCTTTTCCGAATTTATCACTAGAACTATATCACAACATCCCTTGATTGAGGTCATTCGTGAAGAAATTACAGTTCTTCCCAACTTAGAAGAGGAAATTACGATAGTTGCTACCGGTCCTTTAACCAGTGATGCCTTGGCTGAAAAAATTCATGCTTTTAATGATGGTGAAGGCTTTTACTTTTACGATGCTGCCGCACCAATCATTGATGCAAACAGCATTGATTATAGTAAAGTTTATAAGAAATCGCGTTATGATAAAGGTGAAGCAGATTATATCAATTGCCCGATGACCAAGGAGGAATTTAATAATTTCCAACAAGCATTGATTGAGGCAGAGGAAGCTCCTCTTAATGCTTTTGAAGATTTAAAAGTTTTTGAAGGCTGCATGCCTATCGAAGAGATGGCTAAACGTGGGTATAAAACAATGCTATTTGGTCCTATGAAACCTGTAGGCTTGGAATATCCTGATTCTTACACAGGACCACGCGATGGAGATTTTAAAACACCTTACGCTGTAGTTCAACTCCGCCAAGACAATGCCTCGGCTTCCCTTTATAATATCGTCGGTTTCCAAACCCATCTTAAATGGGGGGAGCAAAAACGCGTTTTCCGGATGATTCCAGGACTTGAAAATGCAGAGTTTGTCCGTTATGGGGTAATGCACCGCAATTCCTATATGGATTCACCCAATCTTCTCACGCAAACTTTCCGCTCAAAGAAACAAGTTAATCTTTTCTTTGCTGGTCAAATGACTGGTGTAGAAGGATATGTTGAATCTGCTGCAAGTGGTCTGGTTGCTGGGATTAATGCAGCTCGACTCTTTAAGGGAGAAGAAGAAGTTGTTTTTCCGCAAACCACAGCTATTGGTGCCTTGCCGTACTATATTACCCATACAGATAGCAAACACTTTCAACCTATGAATGTCACTTTCGGTATTGTTAAAGAGCTCGAAGGTCCACGTATTCGTGATAAAAAAGAACGTTATACTAAAGTTGCCGAACGTGCTCTGTCGGATTTAAATAGCATAATCGCAGAGATAAGTTGATAAAAAATTCTAGCCTAATTTACAGGCTAGGCTTTTCATTTTTTTGATATTTTACATAACTAATATTATGTAAAAATAATACAAACAGAATAGAGGATGATTATGGTTAGTGCTTTCAAGCATTTTTGGAAAGGTTACAGCGATTTTAAAGGTAAATCAAGTCGAAGCCAATTTTGGTGGATGTTTCTGATTCAATTACTCTTTTTTACAGCGACGTATGCAGGACTCTTTGTACTTACGTACACAGATTTTTCTAATTTAGTGTGGTCAGCAGTATATTTATTGGCATTTTTTGCTTACATAGCTGCAATTTTGGTGGTCATTATTCCGAATATTTCTCTATCGGTTAGGCGCTTGAGAGACACTGGTTTCCCAGTAGCCCTGATTTTCGTAAATTTGCTTATTGGACCAGGAACACTTATTTTTCTTGGTATTATGATGCTCCCCTCAAAAAATAGTGAAATAGATGTCTTAGAGGACGACGACCCTAGCAACGACTGGCAATCTTTTTAGATTTGTTTTTCTTGAATTTCATGGGGCTCTTGATAAAACGAAAATATAAAAAAGGACTGGCTGTAATCAGTCCTGTGTAACCGTATATGAAAGGCGATTAATATCGAAAATCTCTCTATGGTGTGATTAATTTAATAGTATTCAACTGACACAAGAAAAAAAGATTGTGAGCATTCTCGCCTCCAATCTTTTTTTCTTACAAATCTGCCAATCCATCTTTTGCCTCATCGGAAAGTACTGAAATATACTGCGAAGTGACCGTTGAATTAGAAGTATGGCCAAGCTGATTGGCAACCAGATTAGGCGATTTTGTTTCTGCGTAAAGCCTTGTGGCAAGGGTATGGCGCAGTTTATGTGGGGTCACGCGAATTTTAAAGGCTGCGGAGTATTTGGCCACCAATGCCTCAACAGAAGAAGCACCGATGCGTTTCGCTTCCTGTCTGTAATTGGTCAAAAAGAGCTCTATATTATGCTTTTCAGCCTTGTAGCGCTGTTCACGAATTGCTAGGTAATTCTCTAGATAGGGCTTTGCGAATGGCGCAATATTCACTGAGTCTACAAAGCCTCCCTTACGCATAACTTCAATTGTCATCGTATTTAGGTTAAGGTCTTTTAGGTTGGTATTCACAAGTTCAGACAAACGCACACCTGTAGACAAGAAGAGAGCAATCATAGCCAGATCACGTTCAACATTTTGGTTATAGGAGGTGAGTGCACGTGCTTTGAGTGTCTTAGGATACTCTTCCTGGATAAAGTCAAGGAAAGCTTGCGTTTCATCACCTAAAAATAACTTAGGTTTCATAGTCTCCGCACGAGCAGATAGCGACCTTGTTTTTGCCTTAACTTTGATGCGTTTCATGACATTTCGGTCGAAATAAGGCTCTCCATTTTCATCTTCAGACTCAACTGTGAGATAGTTAAAGAGACTTGAAAGGGCTGAAACAGCACGATTAATGGATACCTGTGAAATCCCGTATTTTTTGTATTTTTCCTGTCCATTTCCTTTTTCTTTGGTTCTGAGGAACATAATATAAGATTCCACATCAGATTTGGGTAACTTAGCCAAGGCATCGAGGGAGATTTGAGTTATGGACTTTGCGCCAGATATGGCATCTGAATCAATCAACCAGCTAAAAAAACGTCGATACTCTTCCAAGTAAGCCAACAATGTATTGGGTGAATAAGGCACAGAAGCTTTAGAGTGATAAAATTCCTGAACGTATTTAGGCATTATATCAAGTAAGGATTCTATTTTATTTTGCACATTTTTAGTCATAAATCTATTATATCACTCGGAAAGTAGCAAGTCAACATCTTTGCGAATAATTTCTGTTTATTTCAAAAACAGTTGAAGAGAAGGTCAAAAGAAGACAATTATAGAGATTTTTTAAGTTTTTAAAAGTAAGAAATTTCAATGATAGATTACTTTCGTTTTCATTCCTTTTATATATTTTACTTCATTAAGATACAGCATCAACTTTTTATTCAAAAAGATGGATGTTCCAAAGCTAAAACCACCCATGAAACGGGTGGTTTGTAGTGTGATGAGCCTTATCCATGTCAAGTCGCTGACCTTTCCCTCTTAATCAGACTTAGGTAGTCAGCTGTTTGTTTATAACTTGTCAAATGCACTTAATTATTTTTACTTCATTACCAGTTGTGTTCACCAACGTTTTCCTTGGTTACAAGGAAGATTGGGGAAACGGTAGTTTTCTCTACGTCTTTACCTTCAAAGTGATCAATTGCTGCTTGAAGTGCAATTTCGCCCATTTTAGCTGGTTGTTGCGCTACTGTTGCTGTCAAGCGACCTTCTTTGATTGCTTCTTGGGCATCTGGCTGTCCATCGATACCAACGATAATCACATCAGACAAACCAGCTGCTTTAACGGCTTGTGCAGCACCAAGGGCCATCTCGTCATTTTGTGCAAAGATTGCTTGAACATCTTTGTTTGCTTGGAGCATATTTTGAGTGGTATTCAAAGCTGTTGCACGGTCAAAGTTTGCAGATTGACTTGAGAGAACATCAAGTGTATCTTTGGCAGCGTTGTCAAAGCCTTTACCGCGGTCAATTGTTGAAGAGGCTCCTGGTGTACCTGAAAGTTGTAGTGTTTTTGCATTTTTACCTGCTTCTTTTGCGATAAATTCTGCTGCCATTTTACCTGCTTCAACATTGTCTGAAGCAACTGTTGTCAATACTTCACCACCTGAAGCGCCGCGGTCCATAAGGATAACCGGAATATTCGCGTTGTTAGCAGCTTCAATCGCTGGTACAATAGCATCAGAATCTACTGGATTAATCAAAATCGCATCAACATTTTGGCTGATGAAGTTTTGTACATCATTGGTTTGTTTAGCAGCATCATTTTGTGCATCTGAGACATTAATCTCTGTGCCAGCCTTTTCTGCAGCATCTTTAATCCCTTTATCCATCGCCACAAAATATGGATTATTCGTTGTAGAAATTGATACACCAATGTTCAATTCATCTGCCGCTTTTTTAGTGGTACCACCATTGTTACCACCGCCTTCATTGCCTAGGCCTGTTTGACCGCATGCTGCAAGTGTTAAAATGGCACCTGCTAAGATTGTACCTGCCAGCACTTTTTTAAACATCTTCATTTGAAATTCTCCTATATGAAATAAATTTTTGATAACGTTAATTATTTGCTAGTTTTCAAACGGTCTAGCATAACCGCAATAAGGATAACCACACCTTTGACTACTTGTTGCCAAAATGCTGACACGCCAATAATATTTAGTCCATTGTTCAAGACACCAATAATCAATGCACCAATCAAAGTACCGATTAAGCGACCTTTGCCCCCCATGAGTGAGGTTCCACCAAGAACTACTGCAGCAATAGCATCCATCTCATAAGATGCTCCTGCTGTTGGCTGTGCGGAGCTTAACCGTGATGTGATGATCAATCCAGAGATAGAAGCCATTACACCTGAAATAGTATAAATCAAGATTTTAACCTTGTTAAGTTTAATGCCCGAGATGTAGGCTGCCTTCTCATTACCCCCTAATGCATAAACTGATTTACCAAAGGCTGTTTTATGCAAAACAACATAAAGTATGATGAAAACAACAAACATTAAGATAACAGGGAAAGGTATACCCAAAATATAACCTTGACCTAAAAATTTGAAAAGATAACTGTTAGACATACCTTGAGTAATAGGATTTCCATTTGTATAAACTAAAGTTGCCCCGCGAAAGATGGTCATGGTTGCAAGAGTCACAATGAAGGGTGCTAGCTTGCCAAAGGAAATCAGCAAACCGTTAATCATGCCTAAGACGCCGCCTAGTAATAAAGCTACAACAATGGCTAAGGGTACAGGCATGCCGTTGGCGATTAGACCCGCTGTAATAGCACTCGACAAGGCTAGTATTGAACCTACTGAGAGATCAATTCCTGAAGTTAAGATAACAAAGGTCATACCGAAGGCGATGAAGCCATTTGCGGTTACCTGCAAAAGCAAGTTGAGCAAGTTATTAGTAGTTAAAAAGTTGGGGTTAATGATGGTGATGACAACCATCAATACAATCAAAGCGAGCAAAGTCGTCAATGAACTGAATTTATTCGTGAGTGCTTTCACTTTTTCCTCCTCAATTATTAATTGAAATTTGTTTTAATTAACAGTGGCCAGCTGCATAATTTTCTCTTGGCTCGCTTCTGATTTGTCCAAGATACCTGCAATTTTTCCTTCGTGCATGACAGCAATACGATCTGAAACACCTAAAACTTCTGGTAAATCACTCGACACCATAATAATTGGTACGCCACGCTCAGCCAACTCGTTAATGAGCTGATAGATTTCACGTTTGGCACCTACATCAACGCCACGAGTAGGTTCATCGAGAATGAGTACTTTTGGTGCAATACCAATCCATTTTGCCAAAACAACTTTTTGTTGATTTCCACCAGACAGGCTCCCAACAGTTTGGTTAACATCTGTCGCCTTAACTTTCAAGCGCTCCGACAGGCGCTCAACAAATTCCAGTGAAGTTTTTTCATCAAAAATTCCTCTTTTGACAAAATCATAGTTACTTGGTAATGTAATATTTTCTCGAATGGAGAAGTCAAGCACTAGTCCTTCTTCTTTACGATTTTCTGTTAAGAAACCGATTCCTTGATGAATTGCATCAGCTGGCGAATTAATGCTTTTCACTTGGCCATTGATTTTAATGACTCCCGACTGTAGCTTATCTATGCCAAAGATAGCACGCATGACTTCGGTTCTCCCTGCACCCATAAGCCCAGCAAAAGCTAAAATTTCGCCTGATTTCACTTGGAATGAAACATCTTTAAACCTCTCACCTGAAAGATTTTCAACTTCAAAAACGACGTCCCCAATTTGAGCAGTTTTTTCAGGATAATAGTCCGATATTTCCCGTCCAACCATCTTGCGAACCAGTTCATCGACATTCGTTTCGCTTGTTTTCTTGGTATCAATCACCAAACCATCACGCATAACGGTTACACAATCGGTAATTTTAAAGATTTCTTCCATACGGTGAGAGATATAAACAATCCCAACGCCACCGGCTTTGAGTCCCTCAATAACCTTAAATAAACGCTCCGTTTCACGCTCTGTAAGTGCAGCTGTTGGCTCATCCATGATTAAGATTTTCAAGTCTGAAAGGAATGACTTGGCAATTTCGACCATTTGTTGCTGACCAACCGAAAGTTTACCAATGACGGCATCCAAATCAATCGTAACACCTAATTGTTCAAAAGCATATGCTGCTTTTTTTCGCATTGCCTTATTATCCAAAAGTCCAAATTTATTTTTGATTTCACGCCCTAAAAATAAATTTTCCAAAACAGTCAAATCTGGCCAAGTATTCATTTCTTGATGAATAAAACTAATCCCGAACACTTCAGCTGCTTGTGGATTACTAAAATGCTTCTGCTTCCCATCAATCACAATCTCTCCACCGCTTGCTGGAAAAAGGCCGGTCAAGATATTCATCAAAGTAGATTTTCCTGCTCCGTTTTCTCCCATCAATGCATGTACTTCGCCGGACTTGATGAGCAAATCAATGCCCTCGAGTACCTTATTGCTACCGAAGGATTTGGAGATATTCTGCATTTCAATTTTCAAAGCCTTACCCCCGACTGTAGAATAATATTCGAATAAGGTGTATTTTCACCTGTTCTTACTATCGCTTTCACTTCTTTATTCATATCTTTCAGTGTTTCATGACTTACAAATTCTATGACTGCAGTATGATTCAGTTTTTTTATGATTTGCTGCAGCTGTTTCGGGTTTTGTGTTTTTATCTCTTCAGCTAAAATAACTTTTTCAACAAAAACATTTTCTAAATATATATCCAAAACTGCTTGAAAATCCGGTGTACCATGACTTAGAGCTAAATCTATTTTTTTAATGTCTTTCGGTACAGGAAGTCCTAAATCGCCAATACAAACGCGATCGGTGTGTCCTAAATCATCCACAATCTTTGCCAAATCGCTATTCAAAATACCATGTTTTTTCATATTGTTCATGCTCCTTAATTGCTTCAAGTGTAGGCATTCCGCCTTGTGCTCCAAATTTTTGAACAGAGAGATGAGAAGCAATTATTGCAAATTTAATTGCTTCTTTTACATATAGACCTGATGTTATTGCAAAACCAAAGGCACCATTAAAGGTATCTCCTGCACCAGTTGTATCCACTACTTCAGCTTTTATTGCTGGAACTCTCTCAATACTTTGACCATTGTGGAAAATCACACCCTCAGCTCCTAAAGTAACAATGAGCTTGTTTGGATACTTAGCCAAGGCTTCTTCCAAACTCAAGTGGGGAAGCAACATTCTGCTCTCATGCTCGTTAGGTGTGATGAAATCTACGAAAGGTAACATCTGAAAGTCTGTCTCACGGGCCGGTCCAGGGTTATAGAGGACTTTAATCCCGTTTTCCTGACAATACTTTGCTATCGCCATATTACTTTCATGCGGAATTTCATTTTGCAAGACAACCAATTGACTTGCTTTTATGATATCCCACTCAGACATCCAAGTATCTGTGAGCACGGTCTTATTGGCACCAGGGATGACGATAATGCGGTTATCGTTTTCAAATAATGTAATCTGAGCGACCCCTGTAGTCTCTGGTACCGTTCCCACTTCGTCCACAAGAACACCTTGGGCAGTAAAATTATCCAAAATACTCTTTCCAAAAGCGTCTTGACCTACTGCACCAATCATTGAAACTTGTTTGGGAGCCAAACGACCAATAGCCACTGCTTGATTGGCCCCTTTACCGCCAGGCACCATTGAAAAAGCTTTTCCAAAAACGGTCTCACCTGTTTCTGGTACTTGCTCAGTGATTGTCACTAAGTCCATTGCAATACTACCAACAACAACTATTTTACTCATTACTTTCTCTTTTCCTAATTGTTTCTCGTTCAACATAGCGTACAGGCAGTTGTAACTGCCGTGATTTGATTTCCTGTCCTAATGATAATTTATAAATTAACTTTGCTGCTTCATATCCCATTTCATAAGCATCTTGGTGAATGGTTGATAAAGCTGGATACATGTACTGGCTCATTAGAATATCATCATAGCCAATAATTTGTACATCTTCTGGAATACGTTTGCCTAAATGGTGGAGTTCACGGATATAGGCCATAGCATGAATATCAGATGGAGCGATGATGCTGTCAAAATCATTGTGCTTCAAAACCTGCTTGGCTTCTTTAAGAATTTCATCGAAATCATAACTCTGACTGTAAAAGGTTTCATAGTGTGTTTTTGTTTTTTTGAGGTAAGCAATGCTTGCTTTAAAACGATTGTTAATACTTTCTGCTGTTACAGGACCACTTATGACTGCGACCTTTTTTGCACCAGCTTCAACAATCACATACGCAGCAATCTTTCCTCCCGATAAATTATCTGAAAAAACGCCAAAATCACTTTTTTGCCCTACCCGGTCAACAATCACTGTCGGAAGCTTAATTTCTGGAAATGCTTCTCGAAAATCATTGGTTGTAATTACACCTGCAGCATTGGTTTGCATAAGTACTTTGAGATAGTCTTCTTCAAATTGATTATCCTCACCAATGTTACCAAGCAAAACTCTATAGCCATGTTCTTTTAGAAATTTCTCCACTCCTTTTGCCAGCATTGGGAAAAATGGATTTGAAATATCTGGTAAAAGCAAGCCCACAATCTGACTATGTTTTGTCTTCAATGATCTGGCTGAAAGATTGGGTACAAAATTAAGCTTGGTTATAGCTGCTTCAATCTTTTCTTGCGCTTCTTGACTGACATAACCATTTTGCGAAATATAACGCGAAACTGTAGATTTAGATACTCCTGCTTCTTCAGCAACTTGTTTTATTGTAACCATGATTTTCTACTCCGATTAATTATGGTACCGTTCCCATTTTGTTAACATCATTGTACACGTTTACATTCGCTTTGTCAAGGGAAATCACAATTTTTTTCAAGTGACATGTGATAAGTACTATCTCTTGGCCTAAAGGGGGAAACTTTTCCTTAACATTGCTAAAAAAATTATTTTCTTACTAAATAATAGGATGTTTTCTTGTCTCTCACAAAGCATGGCAAAATAGTGAAGACAAAGATGAAAGAGAGTATCTAGCAACCTTAAACTTTTAAGATTAGCACGCCTGCCATAATAATATGTACCAAGAATTGTCTACTTGCTAAAGCTTGACAATGTGATGATGCTTTGCAGACTCTTGACAAGCTCTAGCTATTTTAGATGCTGCACGTCCATCTTCAACTTCTGCTGCTACAGTATTAGGTTTTCCGGAGCTAACTGCATAAATGAAGGCTTGTAATTCTGCCTTAAAAGCTTCAGAAAAGCGTTCCGGGAAAGATTGCATACAAGGCCTAACGATTCCTTTATCAGTAAATAATGTCGTATAGTAGGGAGAAGCTTCCTGCCCCACCCGAATCCAGCCCTTGCTTCCCATGATTTCAAATTCAACGTGATTTCCATGAGCTGCAGTACGTCCTGCTACCAAAGTGGCGACCATATCGTTATCAAAGCGAAGATTAGCTACCCCTGTCTCAAATTCTCCCATCTTTTGCAATTCAGGTGCCGCAAGAGAATTTCCCACTGCATAAACCTCAACAGGTTCTTTTCCCACAATCCAACGGACCAAGTCAATATCATGGATGGTCATGTCCAGAAATATGCCACCAGAGTCGTTGCTGCCTGCATA
This sequence comes from Lactococcus muris, assembly GCF_042849115.1. Lineage (NCBI taxonomy): Bacteria > Bacillati > Bacillota > Bacilli > Lactobacillales > Streptococcaceae > Lactococcus > Lactococcus muris. Next base: position 19,856 of record NZ_BAAFQO010000014.1, read on the forward strand.
GTTTACAAAACTCTTTAGATTCTTGAAAGGGTCAATGCCGTAACCTCGCATATAGAGAATGTCGCCCAGTTCTTGCGAAATCACCATCCGTTTAGCTTCTTGATAAGACGGATCAAAACGCCGCATGAAGCCGAGCTGGAAAATCTGCTCTGGGCGTGACTTGATCGTCGTAACCATTTGTTCAATTTCCTCCATATCAATTCCCATAGGTTTCTCACAAAAGACATTCAGACCATGTTCTATAGCATAAATAGTAATTTCTGGATGAAAAGCAGTCGGAGCTGCGATGATAATAGCATCTAAATTCTCCTGATTAATCATCATCCGCCAGTCTTTATAAGGCTTAGCCCCAAAACGGGAGTGTACTAAATCTAATTGTTCATCATCCAAAGCAAAGGCTGCTTTTAATTTTACTTTAGGCATACTTGCTACATGCTCAGCATGACACATACCTAAACGCCCCAGACCAATGATTGCGATATTGATTGTTGACATTCATCCACCTCTTTTATGAAATTTTTATAGAAAAAGAATACATAGCTCATCATGTATTTCACCAGTCTCTTGATTCAGGAATTGCTTAGAACTACAGTCGAGCCAATCTGGTAAGACTTTTGGGCAGCTTGAGCAATTTTAACAGCCATAATGCCGTCTTCCATCGTACAAACTACTGGGCTCTCATCAAGGATAGACTTGGCAAAATAGGTCAGTTCTGTATCGTAAGACTTCAGATAACGTTCCAAGAAAAAATGCTGAGGTTTCTCAGAGAACACCCCTGCCTTGGAAGAAAGTACAGTATTACTTTCCAGATGATTATCATTCTGTAACATCCCTTTAGACCCAAAAACTTCAATGCGTTGATCATAGCCATAGACAGCCTGACGACTATTATCAATTACACCAATAGCACCATTTTCAAAGGTTAAAGTTATGATTGCCGTATCTACGTCACCATATGTTGTGATAGCAGGCTCTACCAGAGCAGCTGCCTGCACAAAGATTGACTTCACCTCTCCAAACATGTAGCGAGCCATATCAAAGTCGTGAATCGTCATATCCATAAAGAGACCACCCGATTTTTCTACGTACTCAATGGGAGGCATACCCGGGTCACGGGAGGTAATTTTAAGAATCTGTGGCTCACCAATTTCACTGATACGTGACTTTATAGCCAAGAAATCGTCATCAAAGCGGCGGTTGAATCCTGTTTGTATGATAACCCCTGACTTTCTCACTGCTTCATAAGCCTTTAGGCTTTCCTTCATGCTAGAGCCTAGCGGTTTTTCGCAAAAAACATGCTTGCCTGCTTCAGCTGCTGCCTTAATCTGCATCGGGTGAAGTGAGGTTGGTGTTCCAATCAAAACTGCATCTACATCTGGGTTAGCCAGTACCTCTGCATACTCGGACACAAAAGAAATCTCTGGGTATTCCGTCTCAAAATCATCTGGTTTGACGATATCACAAACCATAATAACATTATAATAAGGCGATGCTACAAGATTTTTCATGTGGACACGCCCAATGCGACCATAGGAGATGATAGCGATATTTACTTTTTTCATTTGGATAAATTCTCTTTCTTTTTTGTAGAACTACTTGCTTGTACAACTAGTAAGGGCGAGCTTTTTTTCTTTCTTTAGCCCTTTGGTCCGATATTTTTTGAGCTTGAAGATTATTGGAGCACTCTGAATACCCTACATTCCACCATGAACCCACATTGTCGCTTGACATGGTCTTTGGCAGAACCTTGATGTCAAATAAGGTGGAAAATCGTTGTTCCTTGCTGTCTTCAAGTGCCGTTTTAAGTTCTTCTAGGGTACGAATCCGATAGGTTTTTGCCCCATATCCTGCCGCAACTGCAGCATAATCGATGTTCATAATTTGATTGTCATGCGTGAGTCGTTCTGTTCCTTGCGAAATCAAACCATGCTCCATTTGCAGGTTATTAATCGAGCCAAAACCACCATTATCAAAAAGCAGGATATTGATTTTTTTGTCATACTGTAAAGCTGTTACCAATTCGCTGTGAAGCATGAGAAAGGAACCATCTCCCACGAGTGCATAGCTTTCAGCTTCGGGATTTGCCAGCTTAACCCCTAAGCTCCCCGCAATTTCGTAACCCATTGTTGAGTAACCATATTCTAAGTGATTTGTATTTTCACTCTTGGACCACCAAAGTCTCTGAAATTCCGCTGGTAAAGAACCTGCTGCGGTTACGATAGTAGCCTTATCATCAACAAAGTCATTAATAGTCAAGAAGACTTCTGTCTGGGTGAGCGCTGTTCCCAAAATTTCACTGTATTTTTTTAGATAATCATGTGAAAAGTGCCCAGCTATTTCTGGTTCAAAGAAAGTCTTGGTAAAATGCAATTTTCCTAAGCGCTCTCGTTCAAGCTGCCACTCATATTTCCACTTGAAAATGTCATCGCCCCATGCTGTTTCATAACCCGCGAGCAAAACATGTAGCTGTGTCAAGGCTGTTTTAGCATCGGCGACAATCTGAAACGCATCAAATTTGTAGGCTTGATAACGATTGACATTAATGTTAATAAATTTAGCTCTAGCAAAGTCATAAATGGTTTTTGAGGCTGTCAAAAAGTCGGAGTAATGAGTACCTACACCAATGATCAGGTCTGCCTGCATAACGGCTTTATTAGCGGCTGACGTCCCCAAAACACCCGTTCCTCCCAAATTATACCTGTAATCTGACTTCAGTGTAGACTGACCGGCATGAGTCATGACCAAGGGAATATGGTAATCATCAGCCATAACTTTAAGAACTTCCTGTGCTCCAGAATATTTTGCTCCGCCACCTACGATAATAACAGGCTTTTGTGCTGCTTGAATCAAGCGCACTGCTTCTTCTAGCTCACGCTCAACAGCAGGGCGACGATCCAGATAGTGGACGCGCTTATCAAAGAAAGTGATGGGATAGTCATAAGCCATCCCTTCTACATCTTGAGGCAAGCTGATCGTTACAGGGCCTGCATTATCCCAAGAAGTCAGAACCTCAAAACCTCGAATCAAGGCGCTCATCAGCTGCTCTGGTCGTTCTATTTTATCCCAGTATTTTGAGACTGGTTTGAAAGCATCATTGGTCGTAATGCCGATAGATAAAGGGTTTTCGAATTGCTGTAAGACAGGATCTGGCTGTCTTGTTGACCAAACGTCTGCTGGCAATAAAAGAACGGGTAAATTGTTGGCATAAGCTGTAGCTGCTGCAGTAATCATATTGGCAGAACCGGGACCTGACGAGGCAGAAACAGCATAAATCTTACGCCGGAGCTTCTGTTTTGCAAAAGCAATTGCTGCAAGAGCCATACCTTGCTCATTTTTACCGCTATAAGACTTAAGATGTCCAGGGTTTTGTTCCATGGCTTCACCTAGCCCCAAAACAATCCCGTGACCATAAATATGAAAGAGACCTTCAACAAAGGGTTCTTCCTTACCGTCAATGGAGATATACTGTTGATTGAGAAACTTGACCAAAGCTTGCGCGGTCGTTAATCGGATGGTTTTACTCATTTTGAAAAAGACTCCTGTCTTCATTTTTAACTGCCTCATGCAAGATATGAGGGACATTCATGTATTGGAAATCCTGGTCAGAAATCGTTTTGACTTGCGTATGTTTAGCGTATTTCTGAATCAGTTTCCCAATTGTTTCTTTATAACGATGAACTTGCGGTGTAAAAAGTAAGATATCATATTCCTTTTTCGACAATTTTTCCTCCAATGATGGCAGTGCTGCATAGTCGATATCAACATTTAATTTTTCACTTTCAATTTCTTGGGCAAGCTTGTAAAGGAGGGAACTAGCAGTAATTCCCGTTTCACAGATAACTAATAATGATTTATTCATAAACTCTTTCCTTATGCATTTTGTTATGCTATTTTTCGCAGATGTCCGCTTATCTAAAAGTCTGATGATTTTCATCAGTTTTTTGGAAAAACGCACATCTTACTGATGGAATGGCAATTTTGTTCCAAGGCTAGTTTTTATCCAATACCCCAAGGTGAGAAAAAGGCATAAGTAATAAGGACAACACCAATGACCAAAGCGCCAACCCACTTGCCATGTTTCCACGCTTCCATATCCACTTTGGCAGAGCTGAAGCTGTCCAAGATAAATTCACCTTCGCCTTTAACTTTAGGAAGGACCCACATCAAGAAAGCTTCTACAAAGAAAAGGAGTGAGAGAATATAGAGGAAATTAATTTGTGAGAAGAAAAACGTTGCAATTCCGTACATGATAACGTGTACAGCAAAGACAATTTTGGCTGTGTAAGCAGTGGCATGCTTAGACCAGAAAGCAAAGAGGATGAGAATCAACAATGGGATATTATAAATGCCGTTGAATTTCTGAATGAAGGTATAGAGACCATCTGGAGCATAAGTAATAAATGGCGCTACCAAGATGCAAAGAACTCCAGCCACAACTGTTGTGACTTTACCACTGCGTGCCACTTGGGCATCTGTTGCTTTTTTATTGAAGACCCCTTTGTAAAAATCCAATGAAGCCAAAGTGACAAGTGAATTCAGGGCACCGGCAAAGGAGGAGAGGACTGAACCTAGAAGGATAGCTCCATAAACACCAAAGAGAGCTTTGGGTAAGAGTTCCACCAACATGTGTGGATAAGAAGAATCTGGATGCGAGAGAAATTGATTGCCGAACATATGACGCGCGATAACTCCAGGAAAAACCAAGAAAAGCGCACCGAATATTTTATAAACTCCCAAAATCATTGTCCCTTTTTGTGCCTCTTTAAGTGATTTTGCTGCGAAAGCTTTCTGAACAATCATCTGGTTGGTACACCAGAAGTATAAGTTGTTAAATAACATGCCTGTAAACAGTGTCGGCCAAGGGACATGTTGCGAGTCAATAGCGCCGATTGAATTCAGAAGACCATTAAAAGGAGTATCGTAAACAATAAATTCAATCCCTCTTAGGAAAGAGCCCTCCCCCACGAACATGAGACCCAAAATCGGTACTGCCAAGCCTCCTATCAAAAAACCGACAGAATAAATTGTATCAGAGTGGGCAGTCAAAGCTAAGCCACCCATCAAGAGATAGGCAATGGCGACAAGACCAACGATAATGCAGATGGCGACAACCGCAACAATGGTTGGTACACCAAACATCAAATCCACGTGGAAGATTTCATTAAATACAAGGGCTCCAGAGTACAAAAGTACCGGCAAAAATGAAGCCACATAGGTGAAAATAAACATTCCAGAAATGGTACGCTTGGCGGTAGAAAAATCAAACCCAGAGCTACAATGGCAATGGCCGAAGTAACCTCCCAAGCCATAACTTGCATCCCCGTCACGTAAGACTGACCATTCAGCCCGACCAACTGATCCGTAGAAAGATTGGTTAGGATAATCGCACCGGCCACATTGACAGCTCCCAACGAGCGCCCACCCATAAAATAGCCTTCCGAGGTTTTGATATTGACTTCTTTTCTGGACTTTCGATAAGAATAAATCCAGATGGCCGCCACAATCACAATGAAGCTGCCAACTGTCCAAGCTACATTCATTTAAAACTCCTTACTTAATGATTTTTGAAAGCATAACTTAAAATGCTTCGCTTATGTTACTGTTCTTTTTAAAATCATTTGCCTTAACTTTTTCCTTAAAACGGAAAACTCTGCTGTCTCTTGTCTTTACAGACACGGAAATTCCTAAAGACCAGTAATTTGATTCATGTATTCACGGGCCATTTTGGCATAAAGGAATGGATTGGCTTGGGTAGGGTCTTGCTCAGCCTCAACCATAATCCAACCTTGATAATCGCTTGTGTGGATCGCATGCCAAATAGGTTCAAAGTCAATCATACCATCGCCAGGCACTGTAAAGACACCCGCTTTAACACCCTGAAGAAAAGAGGAGTGCTCTGACTTTACGTTATTCATCCGTTCTTCTCGTATGTCTTTAAAGTGAATATGCTTAATTCGATTGGCGTATTTATTGTAGATATAAAGTGGATCTTCACCTGAGAAAACCAGATGACCTGTGTCAAACAAAAGCGACACTTTATCTGGTTGAGTTTCTTCCATGAGGCGCTCGATTTCTGCAGTCGTTTGGATACAGGTGCCCATATGATGATGGAAGACAATTTCCATCTCTTTCTCATGAGCCATGTTCCCTAATTTTTCTAGTCCAGTCGTCAAGAGGTGCCATTCTTCTTCCGAAAAAGTCGGCTTCTCATCATATATGGGCCTGTCCAAGCATTGAATAGAATGCCCCTGTTCTGAAACGACGATAACTTTCGAACCCATGGCATGTAAGAAATCGAGTTTAAGTTTGAAAGCCTTTGCTGTTTCTTCAAAAGGTTTGGTAGTCAAAAAAGCTGAAAACCAACCAGAAGCAATAGACATGCCTCGAGGTTCTAAGTGAGAATGTAGCTCAACTGGGTTTTTAGGATATTTATTTCCTATTTCTGTTCCTGTAAAGCCTGCCAGGGCCATTTCCGAAAGGGCCTGTTGGAAAGTATTTTCTGCGCCTAATTCAGGCAGGTCATCATTTGTCCAACCAATGGGACAGATGCCGAGATTGATAGTCATTGAGAATCCTCCTCCTTTTAAAAGCTATGCCTATCTGCTTGAAAGTGATGAAAAGTCAGAAATAAAGGTTTTTGCAAAACTACTGAAACCGGCAAGAAATCATGAAAACAAAAGATGAATTCACTTGACAGCAGCCTCTTTTTCACTCCCTTTTCAGATATTCAATGTGATTGGGTTAAAAGTAAGTCAATAAGTTTTACGGTAAAAATAGGCTAAATTAGTCTTGTGCAGCAATCAATGCTTTAATCTCCTCAAGCGTAGGCATAGCTTCAGAGGAAGAATGCTTACTGACCACAATGGCCGCTGCGGCTGCACCATATTTAAGGGCAGTTTTTATGCTCTCCCCTTTTCGGAGAGCCGTGATAAAGGCCGCTGCATAAGAATCACCAGCTCCAAAAGTCTTCATCACTTTTGCCTTGTACGCTTTACCTTTGATAATATTACCGTTTTTTTCATAGGCAAATGAGCCTTCAACGCCATGCTTTATCACTATCAACTCTGGGCGGTATTTGAAGAGCTCACTCACAGTAGCTTGATTTTCTCCTCCTTGTTTGTTTTCTAACACGTCAAACTCATCACGAGTACCAATCAAAATGTCTGATTGTTGGGCGACAAGTTGATAGTAAATAGCGGTTTCTTCACGAGAATACCATGTGTATTCTCTGTAATCTAACTCCATGATAACGGGAATCTCATTTTTTCGAGCCAGCAAAAGTGCTTTTAAAGCCGCCTCGCGAGAAGGACTTTGTGCAAGAGCCGTTCCAGAAATTAAAAGATAATGGGTCTGCTTGATATAATCCTCAAAAATTTCTTCCGGGCTCAAATACAAATCTGCCACATCTTGCCGATACATGAGGATATTGGATTCGGAAGGGCTTAGAATTTCAGTAAATGCAAGACCCGACTTGTGTCCTTCCTTGTCAATCACAACGCCTCTTGTATCCACATCTTTCTCTTCCAAATAGTTCATGATAAAACGACCATGTTGATCATCCGAAAGCTTGCCGATAAAGCCCGTTTTAAGTCCCATTTTTCTCGCACCGATGACGATATTTGCAGGAGAACCACCCACGTATTTTTTAAAGTTTTTTGTTTTCTCCATCGGTTGATGAAGTTCAACGGCATTTAAATCAATTGCTGCACGTCCAACAGCGATAATATCAAATTTCTTTTTCATATCTTTTCCTTTTAGTCGCGTTTAGCAATCCACTCATGGTCAGGAGCATTGTGAAACTTCCAGAGTTTATGAGGTCCAGCCATAACATTCAAGTAATAGGACTCATAGCCATCAGGCACAGCTACAGGGTGATAACCACGAGGAACTTGTACCATCTCCTCGTTATAAACCGTCATAGTTTCATCAATCAGATGGTCATCCGTATAGACGCGCTGGAAGGCAAAACCCTTATCTTCTTTAACTTCATGATAATAAGCTTCCTCAAGATACGTTTCGTGTGGCAGGTTCTCCCTATCGTGACGATGAGGCGGGTAGGAAGACCAATTGGCCTGAGGCGTGTAGACTTCAACCAAGAGCAGTTTTTCAGATATAGGACTCTGATCATCTAGGATATTCTGTACATGTCTCTGGTTATTGTATTTACCACGTTCTTCAGCTGAATTGGCTCTTGCGGGCACAAAACAAGTTTTTCGTCTTGTGTCTTTAGTGGGTGACATCGCAATCATAACTTTGCCCGGCTTTGTTGCTGTAATGCTGATTGTTTTTCCGTTGGGAATATAAACACTGTCTGTAGGAATTTTTTCAAATACAGAACAGCGTGTCCCCATATTTTCAAACTTTTCGGTTCCATCTGAAACAGTGTATTGTCCAGTTATGGCGATAACTACAGCTTCCTTGTCTACGAGAGGAAGGCTATAAGTACCACTCACAGCCATGCGGAAAACTTGCACTTCAATATAGTCAAAGTGACTATTTTCTCTAGAAATATAATGAAGGAGCTCAACTTTATCGTTGATTTGAAAGCCAATTTTTTTGTTTTTTAAATTAACCATGCGAGATATCCTCTTTTGGGAAACGAGCGGTGACAACCTTACGATGGGTATAGAACTCTATCGCATCCTTGCCGTTAGCGTGTAAGTCACCGTAAAAACTATCCTTCCAACCAGAAAAAGCAAAGAATGAGACAGGAGCAGGAACGCCAAGATTAATACCAAGCATTCCTGCATCAATATTTTCACGGAAGTAACGAATAGCACTTGCGTTGTTGGTATAAAGACATGCACCATTAGCCAGAGTGTGAGAGTTGGCCAGTTCAATTCCCTCTCTGAGTCCTTTAATCTTGTTTACAGATAGAACTGGTGCAAAGATTTCATCTTTCCAGATCATCATATCTTGAGTCACATTTTCAAAAATTGTTGGAGCTATAAAGTACCCTTTATCAAAGTGCTGTTCACGGCCATCCAGTCTAAGTACCGCTCCTTCTTCTACCCCTTTGTTAATGTAGTTGACAGTTCGCATCCGACTTTCCTTACGAATAAGTGGACCGAGGAAAGTATCTTTATCCATACCGTTTCCGATTTTAATATTTTGTGCAGCTCTGACTAGCTTGTCTATAAATTCATCATAAATTTCTTCTTCAACACCAATCACAGCAGCTGCCATACAGCGCTCGCCTGCTGATCCAAAAGCTGCTGTAATCACATTTTTTATAGCATTTTCTATATTGGCATCTTTCAAAATCAAGGTGTGATTTTTTGCTCCTGTCAGAGCTTGGACCCGTTTAAGATTCGCTGTTCCTGTTTTATAGACATATTCACCAACCTTTTGCGATCCCACAAAGGAAATAGCTTTGACAGCTCTGTGCTCCAAGAGTCCATTGACTACATCGTGTGCACCATTCACGATATTGAAGACACCATCAGGCAAGCCTGCTTCTTGGAGAAGAGTTGCTAAATGTGCAGCCAAAAGGGGTGTTTTTTCAGAAGGTTTGAGAACAAAGGTGTTGCCCAGCACGATAGCTAGTGGAAACATCCAGCAAGGAACCATCATGGGAAAGTTGAAGGGGGCTATCCCTCCCACTACTCCAATCGGATACTTATAATTAATAGCTTCAACGTCTGTGGCAACAGCACTCAAGGTCTCTCCCATCATCAGCGATGGTGCTGCAGCTGCAAATTCAACACTCTCGATTCCACGCTGAACCTCACCTAAAGCTTCTGCTAGCGCTTTACCGTTTTCCTTGGTAATCAGTTCAGCTAAGATTTTTTTATCACGGATAAGCAGTTCATGGAATGTAAACATAATTCTTGCCCTTTTTAAGACATCTACTTGTGCCCATGATTTAAAAGATTCCTCAGCTATGTCTACCGCTGCCTCTAATTCTGATTGGGTTGAATGTGGGACTTCAGCTAAGATTTCCTCTGTAGCTGGGTTATAAACAGGCTCATGGAACGTCGCAGTTGACTCCAACCATCGCCCACCAACAAAATTTTTTACTCTTGCCATTTTCCCTCCGACTATGGTTTAACTATTTTAAAATTGTAAACCCTTTCTTTTTTCTGACATCATTTTACCTTATGGAAAATACTTTGTCAAGACTTTTTGGTTATATATTGAATATTTTTTGATTAACTTTTGGCGTTTTTCTATTAAAATATCTTATTAATTTCACCTTTTTATGTTATAATGAGAAAAAGAGATAGATGATAGGGGGAGTATAGAGCTTAGATAGGCTTGTTATAAATATGAAAGTAGAACGGTTAAATCAAATTGAACAATTAGTCTTAGAAAAGGGAAATGTTTCTTTCAAACAGCTGCAAGATCACTTCAACGTTTCCCTTAATACTTTGCGGCGTGATATTAATGAATTAGTCGCACACGGCAAGGTTGAAAAAGTATATGGTGGTGTCAAAGCAGTCAGAAAAACTCAGGAACTTGTCCATTTTGAACAACGTGAGTTCACCGAACAGCTGGCTAAAGTTAAAATTGGCAAAACAGCAGCAGCCTTGGTTGAACCAGGAGATATCATCTACATTGATTCAGGGACTACAACAGTACAAATGCTGCCTTATTTACCGCAAGATCTTGAAGTTACAATCTTGACGAATAATCTGGATGTTATCAATGCAGCAGCAAACAGACCTAAAGTCAAGCTCTTAGTTGTAGGATCTAAGTTTAAACATTCAACCCGCTCATTTGTAGATGCGACATCAGGTTTAAATTTACCAAGAATCAATATTAATAAGGCTTTCATGGCAGCCACTGGGATATCTTTAACGGCTGGACTAACTAATTCTGATGCTCAAGAACAGATTATGAAGTCAGATATTTGCAAAGCATCGCAGCAGATTATTTTATTGGCCGATCATACTAAATTTGGGCATATGGCTTTAATGACTTATGCTGATCTTAAGGAAATTAACACCATCGTCACTGATCGTTTAGAAGTTCAAGCTCAAGAATTTCAAGATTTCTTTGAATCGCATGATATTCAAGTCCTCTTTCCTGAGCTATAAAACACCTCAAAGTTAGCACTTGTCTAGCGATGAGGTGTTTTCTTATATGAAATTATAATATGAAGATGAGCCTGAGAGACTCTGTTTAAAATCGGGGGAGAAACGGGTGAAGTTCCAAGTCTAGCAGATTACATGGAAAAAAGTACCGTTTTTACAAGGAATTTCCTGAATACAGCCATGTATTTTTTGAAGCATTGTTAATAGCTCCACCGGAAATTGCGAAGGAAATTGTCATGATAATTCAGTTATGGAGAATTTCTTTGGGCTTCTTAAACAAGAAATCTATTATGGACACACTTTTAATTCTTATGATGAACTTAAGCAAACCATCAAACAATGGATACACTATTACAATACAAAAAGAGTGAAGAAAAAATTAGGATGGTTATCTCCAATCGAGTACCGTTTAAAAAATGATACAATAACAAAAAGCCCAAGCAATAATTTTGCTTGAGCATCGGTCCAAATTTATGGGTGCACGACATCCTCTGTCTAACTTTTGGGGTGCAGTACAAACCCTCAGTTTTTTGTTTTTCCGAAACTATTTGTAGTTTGAAATTAAGAAAAGAGCTCAAAAATAAAAGTCATGTTGTCCTTGAAATATCGAACAACATGACTTATTTACTCAAAAATTTTCTAATTTTTTCTGTGATTAACCTTTAGCATAACTTGCGGCTTGTTGACCTGCTTGGCGTCCAAAAATGATGATATCTGCTACTGCATTTCCACCAATACGGTTTCCACCATGTAAGCCTCCTGTAAGCTCTCCTGCCGCATACAAACCATCAATTGGCTGACCATCTTTTTTAAGCACTTGTGCCTTTGTAGTAATTTTTACGCCGGCCATTGTATGGTGAATACCAGGTGCAACTTTTATAGCATACACTTTTCCAGATATACCTGTTGTCATACCCGTTGTACGTCCAAACTCGCTATCTTTCTTTTCAGCTACTGCTTTATTCCATTTATCAGCTGTAGCAGTCAGCTCCTTTGGATCCATATCAAGTTTTTTGGCAAGGGCATCAACGCTATCTGCTTCCACAACCATTTTCTTAGAGATATATTGATTTACAGCTTTTACTTTATCTTTTGTGCCTTCACCAAAAACAGCGTAAGCATACTTGCCTTCCTGTTTCAGTTCTGCTGCAGATACTTTATCACGTGTATCCATTTCGTTAACGAATCTTTTGCCGGCTTGGTTAACAAGAATGGCTCCTTCTCCACGAATTGACTCTGATACAAGATAGCCTGTCTTTTGGAAAACAGTTGGGTGGATTTGAATCTTGTCCATGTCTACCAGAGCACCTCCAAGAGCAGTAATCATTTCAATACCGTCACCTGTAGAACCAGCAGCATTTGTTGTAACATAGTCTTTTAAGTCAGGACGGTATTTAGCAATCATTTTTTCATTTGCACCAAATCCTCCTGTAGTAACCACTACTGCTTTAGAAGCTACTTTCTGAGTTTTTCCGTCAATCTTAACTTCAACCCCTGACACTTTGCCGTCTTTTTCAGTTATTTTGGTAACATCACTGTTCACAAATACTGGAATATCGCGTTTAGAAATATTTTCTTCTAATCCTTTAACCAGATATGCCCCAACAGCTGATCCATCATGTGGACGGTGTGTTCTAGAAACACTCATCCCTCCAGTCGTTGTCAGGTTATCCAGCACGATTCCGTTTTGTGCGAGCCAATCCACTGCTCCAGCAGAGTGATCAACGAAGTAGCGTAGAAGCTCTTTATCATTTGTTCCTCCGCCACCTTTTAAGGTTTCCTCATAAAACTTATCGTTAGAGTCTTCGATACCTTGCGCTTTTTCTACAGATGTTTCAGAAGCATTTAACCCAGCAGAGGCCTTTGATGTGTTCCCGCCAGCAACAGGCATCTTTTCAAGAATAACAGGTTTCATTCCCGCATCTTTAGCCTCAATAGCTGCAGTCATCCCAGCACCTCCGGCACCGATAATGATGACATCATAGCTTTTTTCCAAACTTGATGGATCAGCATAGGTCATGGTTTTACTTGCACCAGCTTTAGCATCTGTCTTTTCTGATGAACTTGAAGACGTACTCTTATTTTGAGTAGTATTCCCACAAGCTGCCAAAGACAACCCTAGCATAGCGACTAAACCTAGTTTCCAAATTTTCATAATTCCTCCTTGTATTGTTTTTTCGCATGCATTATAAAATTGTATCATCAATTTTTTAGCACGTCAAGTTTGTGAAAATATGTTACGAGGTTATAAAAAAGATACATCATGTTCGAGAAACATGGGTATCTTTTTGTATGATTATCTGAAAATACACAGCTGTGTTTTTCCTTTTACTATGTTAACAATATTAACGTGTTTGTCCAGTACCTTCAATCAAATATTTTGTAGAAGTTAAAGCTTCCAATCCCATTGGACCTCTGGCATGGAGCTTCTGCGTGGAGATACCGATCTCTGCGCCTAAACCAAATACAAAACCATCAGTAAAGCGTGTCGAAGCATTCACGTAGACTGCTGCTGCATCAATTTCATCTTGAAACTTTTGAGCATTAAAATAATCACGAGTTACGATGCTCTCCGAATGCCGGCTTGAATAACGATTGATATGTTCAATGGCTTCGTCCAGACTATTCACTGTTTTGACAGACATAATGTAATCCAAGTATTCTGTTCCAAAATCTTCTGTAGTTGCTGCTATAGCTGGGCAGTTCTCTTGCGCTTGGAAGATTTTTAAAGCAGCTTCATCAGCTCGGAACTCAACAGGATGTACCTTTTTTAGGTCTTCGCACAGTTTTGGTAAAAACTCTGCTGCAACTTTTGCATGTACAACTAAACTTTCAGCAGCATTACAAACACTTGGACGCTGTGTTTTGGCATTAATCACGATTTGGCTTGCCATTTCTAAGTCTGCAGATTCGTCTACAAAAACGGTACAGTTTCCCACACCAGTCTCAATCACAGGAACTTTTGACTTTTCTTTCACTCTATTAATGAGTCGAGCCGAACCACGCGGGATAAGTACATCTAAAAATTGATCGGCTTGCATCATTTTCTCAGCTTCCTCATGGCTCGTATCCGATAAAAGTTCTACCGCACTGTCAGTGATTCCTTGCGCTCGTAGATTTTCCTTAATAATTTCTACTAAAACTATATTTGAAAAAAGAGCATCAGAACCGCCTCGTAATAAAACACTGTTCCCCGTTTTGAAACACAAGGAAAAAGCATCAATTGTCACATTAGGTCGGCTCTCAAAAATCATCCCAACTGTACCAAGAGGGACTCTCTTTTGAAGGATTTTAAGACCATCAAGATTTGTAAAACCTTGCAAGACTTGGCCAATAGGATCCGGTAAGTCAGCGACTTGTCGTAAACCGACAGCCATATCAGCTATCCGTTGCGCTGTCAAACGTAAGCGGTCTACCATAATTTCAGAAATTCCATGTTCCTTAGCTTTGGCAACATCTCTATCATTTTCCTGGATTATCCGCTCTGTGTTTTGTATCAGACTCTCTGCTAACTGGCATAAAAAGCTATTTTTATCTGTAGCAGATAGCTGGGCCACTTCTTTGCTCGCAGCCTTAACTTTTGCTCCAAGCTCTTCAATCATAATTTCTCTCCCTCTCTATCCTTCTTTCTCGATATTTTTATGGAAATAAGTTCCTATTTCATCCCCATTAACAATTTTCTGGATTTCTCGAATACGCTTACCGTTGGTTAAAACCATTTCTTGATTATTTTCAAACAAAATCTGTGCAGCTGCTAATTTTGAGGCCATTCCACCGGTTCCAAAACGGCTGCCGGCTCCTCCAGCTATCCTCTGCAACTCATCCGTAATTTCATGAACTTCCTTAAAAATTTTTGCATCATCATAAATATTTGGATTTTTATCAAAAAGCCCATCAATATCTGAGAGCATAATCAATAAATCAGCCCCCACAAGCTTAGAAACGATAGCACTGAGCTTGTCATTATCTCCAAACTTTGTTTGATGATCCATTTCATCGACTGCAATTGCATCATTCTCATTGATGATAGGGATAATGCCAAGTGAAAGTAGCGCATTCAGGGCATTTTTTGCATTATCCGAGCTTAGAGGGAAGTCTGTCACATCCCGTGTCAAAAGCAGCTGGGAAACTTTCTGCGAGTAACGACGAAACATTTGTGTATAAAGGCTCATGAGTTCAACTTGCCCAATACTTGCAAGTGCCTGCTGCTGAGCAATTTCTTTTGGACGTTCCTCTCTATCAAGTATATTTAATCCCACACCAATCGCACCAGAAGTTACCAAAATCACTTCGTATCCGTTGTTATTAAGATCCGATAGTACAAATGCAAGTTCATCGATGTTTGATAAATTTATTCTTCCATTAGGCAACATGAGCGAACTTGTACCAATCTTAACTACTATTCGTTGAGCTTTCAAAATATTTTTTCTTGCCATAATTATTAATTATACCAATATCTAGTGACAAATACACTTATAGATGCCTTATCCTTTTAATTTTTATTATATGATGTTCCATTTTGCTTTATAGTAAAAAGCCGAGAAAATACAGACTCGACTTTTTAAGCACTTACTTATTTTGGACAAATTTAGTACACGCGCTTATCCTTCTTTTTCAAGAACTTGCGTGCATTTTTCATACCACCCACTTCTTTAAACATGGCATTAAGCTTTCTTCTTTCAATCTCCTTGGCGTTCATACCATCATAATCTACTTCTTTTATTAATTTTTGATAATTTGAGAAGCGTTCTTGTGAAAATTGCCCTTGTTCAATTGCTTCTTGAACAGCGCAGCCTGGTTCATTTTCATGTGAACAATCTGAAAATTTACAGCAGGATGATAATTCAAGAATATCAGAAAAAGTTTCACTAAAATTAGCTTGATCAAGACCAACTTCCCTAAGCCCTGGAGTATCAATAATCATGCCACCAGAAGGGAGCTTAAATAATTTACGCTGTGTAGTGGTATGTCTGCCTTTTCCGTCATTACGTAAACCATCTGTTTTTAAGTTCTGTTCAGTAAGTAAACCATTAATTAACGTTGATTTACCTACACCAGAAGAACCAATCAGAACAACGGTTTCGTCCTGTTTGATATATTCTCGCAAGGAAAGATAACCGTCATCATCATATGCCGTGGTCATTAAGACGTCAACACCCAAACTGATTTGCTGTAAGTCTTCTAGCTTTTTTTCCAAATCCTGTGCAATATCCGTCTTCGTCAAGACAAATGTGGGAACAGCTCCCGAATCCCACACTAAAGCAAGATAGCGCTCCGCCCTTCGCAAATTAAAGTCCTCATTGAGCGACATGCAGATGAAAACCTTGTCGACATTGGCTGCAAGAATTTGTCGCTCATGAGCCGTGCCAGATGCCTTTCTGATAAGTGCTGACTGCCGCGTTAAACATTGCTGAATCTGAGCTGTTCCAGTATCTTCTGTAGCCCTGTCAAGCAGCACAAAGTCGCCAACAGCAGGAAAATCGGCAGCCTCCAAAGCTTCGTAGCGAAACTTTCCTGAGACTTCAGCGATTGTTTCCCCTGAGTGAGTCACCACTCTGTACTTATCTCTAGCTTGCTCAATGATGCGGCCGGGATATAAGTCAGGGTGTGCCTTAGCCTGTTGTTTAAAGTCCTCTTTAAAACCCAGATGATTTAAGATATACGTTTTATTCATTTTTTCCTCCAAAAAGTCTTTATCACTTATTGGGAGGCAACATGGTTCAGACTAGGTCTAGTGCCTCCCCATGTTTTACAATTTCCTTATTTACTCGCATGCTCTGCTCCTTTCGTCTATCTCCAGTATATCACATTTGAGTGTTACTTTTTACCTATTCACTTTTCTAACGAGTTCTCCAGCATTATTTCCTCTTATAAAGCATGAAAGTTTAGGCTGCCAAAATCTTTATTAAATATATGCTGAAATACCATTTCAATAGCAAGTGTTGAGGTAACATAAGGCATGAAAAAACTGTTTTAGGTATAGCTTTGTGCTTAACTTTTTCAAAAATAATCCATGAAATCAAAAGAGAAAGTAAGAGCGCAGCAGGTACCACAGTAATGCCAAATACAAGTGTATTTTTTATAGCTTGGATAAAAACAGAATCTGAAAAATTTTGAGAACAGATTTATCAAGAAACTTTATGTCTCCAGCTGATGGTGCTAACAGACCTGCAATTAAATTTAAAACCGTAGACTTGCCACAACCAGAAGGTCCCAGAAGACAAACTAAATCTCCTTTTTCTATGTAGAAATCAACAGACTTAAGAGCAATAACTCCACTGTCAAATTGCTTTTTCAAAGCTATTGCTTCAATCATAATACCTCCCAATATTTTCCACCAAAGTCAGATACAAGGCTCGTGTCATTAAATAGGCCTCACCACTGATAGACGGACAGGGAAAAGTCCTCCTTTTTTCATCAGGAAGTAACCCAGAGAGTAAGCGCTATCAGTTTTTCCATTATGATAGCACAGCACAACGGACATTACAAGATATTAGAAGACATTCTGTCCCCTAATCCGTTTATTTCTTTCAGATAAGTAAACATAAGTAAACAAAAAAGTGCAACTTTTTTAAGCTGCACTTTTTTGCTAGATTAGAATGTGGAGGTGTTATTGTATATTATACATCTATTGTAACCGTTTTCCAATAAGAAATCAAGTGGAATTCAGGAATTGTTAGATTAATTAAGATATGTAGGAGATAGAATCATAGACTATAAATATGTTTCTATTTATACAAGTAAAACAAGTCACTCGCAATTGTGGGATAAGCCATAATCCTTTTTTGAAATTCCTCTAAATTGATGGACTGATTGATGCAAAAATTAAGGATATTGACAAGCTCATCAGCTACAGTAGACAAAACCGTAGCGCCTAAAATTTCATTTTTTTGGTTCACGATAATTTTTATTTTTGAAAGAGGATCGGCGATACGTTTATAGGTATACCATTCTGTCATGTCCAATCTTCGCTCAGTTTCGCTGTCAATAACTTGCGTTTGTCCAATCTTCGCTAATTTGCTTGAGCCAAAGATAACTGTAGGCAAGGCAGGATACTGAATTTCTTCCTTATTTTGACTTTCAGGCGATAAATGACGAGCCAAGTATCTCGCTTCAAAACCAGAAACTGGGGTTAATTTTGGTATCTTCTTGTCTAAAACGTCTCCTAAAGCATAGATGTTAGGATTTACCGTTTGTAAAAATCCATTAACAGGAATGCCCTTTGCGCTCACCTCAATGCCAACATTTTCTAGGTTCAGTTCTTCAACATTCGCTACACGACCAACTGCTGATATAATGATATCTGCTGTAAATTCACGACCGTCTTCCGCCCAAATATGAAACTTTTTTCCTGTTTTTTGGACTTTTTGGGCGGAAAAGCTATCGATAAAAGAAATGCCTTCCTTTTGTAACTGCTTAATATAGCTGTCAGAAAATTCTTCATCAAAGTTTGGAAGAACTTGACGACCGTGTGTTAAAACTGAAACTTTAGCACCTGCTGCATTCGCGATTTGAGCTAATTCAAGCGAAACATAGCCAGCTCCTAGAAAAATCACACGTTGAGGCAATTCTTCCAAGTCCAGAAAGTCGTTGGAGGTCAATAAATATTCACTTCCTTCAATATCCAATGCGCGTGGACGTGCCCCAGTTGCAATAACATACTTGCCAGCAATATACTTCTCCTCTCCAACCAAAACGGCGCCAGACTTTGTAAAATGAGCAGCACCAAAAACTAAATCAATGCCTGCACTCTCTAATCCTTTTCGCGTGCGTGAGGGAACAGCATTGCTGTAAGCATTTTTCTGTGCTAACATCTTCTTCCAATCAATATGCAAATTCCCATGAAGTCCAGCAGAAAAAAGATTTTCTGCTCTTTGTTTGGCTTCAACTAGAGCCATCATTATTTTTGTAGGATCACAGCCATAGTTAGGACAGGTTCCGCCCCATTTATCCTTCTCCACCAATAAAACAGAAGCGCCCTGTGCTTTCATCTCATAAGCAAAAGCATTTCCTCCTGGCCCTGCACCGATAACAATATAGTCGTATTTTTTCACTGTAAATTCCTCCCTATAGGAAAAAAGTCAAAACGTTACTGTTTTGACTTATCTTGCTTTATTTTAAAACATCCTGTAACTCGTCTTTATGTACTCTAAAATATTTAGCGGCATAAGGACATGTTGCTTGGAGCTTAAGATTTTCTTTACGAGCTTTTTCTATTCCCGCCTCTAGCAACAGTTTGGCTAGACCTTTGCCACGGTATTCAATTGTTACACCTGTGTGCGTTACAACGATACTGTTTCCCATTTTCATCAAGGTCATTTCACCGATGCGTTCATTCTCATCATTGTACAAGATGATTTCGTTTTCTTCCTCAACAGTCTTCATGGATTTCTCCTTTTTCTATTTGATATATTTTAGTGCACCAGACGGACAACGATTGATGATGCGCTGATTATCCAGCTTTTCACCATTGTCAGGCAGTATCCAGGGTTTTCGCCCCACCTCCCAAACTGCTGGATTGCCTCGGACACATTCTCCCACATGTTCACAGATGTTGGCATTATAATAGATGTCCATTTCTTCACCACGGTAGCGGCGATAGCCTGCTTCTGTCAAGTTCTCAACAGTCGCTTCTTGACCGTTTATTTTGAAATTCTCCATAGGAACTCCTTCCTGTTCTTAACATCAACTCTCCGGAGAAAGCCTTTACATTTTGTTGTATACATCCATTATACTATGAAAGTTGAAAAAAGGGTAAAGTTACCCAGAACAGCCGTCACTTCCACTCTTTATCCAAGTTTTTGTGTAACAGAACTGTCTAAGCTACAGCTTTCTTTGTTTCCTGTAATTCAATTTGGCGATATTCTCTAGAAAAGAAACTGCGCAATTGCTCCTCATTGAAGCCAGCTTGAAGTTTTTCGCCTTTTACCAAGAGAGGACGACGAAGGAGTTCAGGATGTTGTGAAATAAATTTTGTCCATTCTTTAACTGTCATCTCGTCAACATTGACTTTCAAGCTTTTAAAAGCTTGCGAACGTGTTGTAATAAGATCTTCAGTACCATTCTCTGTTTTACTTAACAAGTCAGCAATTTCTTCATCTGTCAATGGTTGGGCGAATAAATTGTGCTCTGTGTATGCCAAGTTATGCTTTTCCAACCAAACTTTTGCTTTTCGGCAACTTGTGCATGAGGGAGTGTAGTAAAATTTAATCATCTTTCTTCTCCATTTCAAATTCTAGTTGGGAGGCAGATTCAGAAACTTTTATAACCAGCAAAATCCACCCCTTTTATGTTTACGGATGTAAACATAATTATATAATACCTCCTTTTTTTCAAAATAGCAATAGAAAAATAATAAATTTTTGTTAAATTAACAGTATCT
This sequence comes from Lactococcus muris, assembly GCF_042849115.1. Lineage (NCBI taxonomy): Bacteria > Bacillati > Bacillota > Bacilli > Lactobacillales > Streptococcaceae > Lactococcus > Lactococcus muris. The sequence goes on from NZ_BAAFQO010000014.1 coordinate 40,274, forward strand.
AAACGACAAACTAAAGACAAAAAGATTTCTTTATTCTATCAAAAAAGGAACAGGTGAATGTTCCTTTTCTGTTTTTCTTCTCTCTTCTTCAGGAATTTGTTTATTAAAAGCTCACACTTTACATATTTTTATTTATGTAAAGTGTGAGCTTTAGCTCTTGATTTTTCTCACTTACACATACGACGCATCTGTCAATTTAAAAGTTACCAGAGTTTCTGAGGGATATGCGGCAAGTTGAGTAGCAAAACTATCATCATCGTCTTTTTTAACCTTTGCTTTGAGATTGATACTTACCTTATAACGTTCTTCAGAGAGCACATCATAGAGTGAGCGAAGGTCCGCGATATCTTGGCTGCTTGCTTTTGGCAAGACTGTGTATTTTGCATATTCAGAATCAAACCAAGAACTTTCTTTCTCAAAATCAACAGGAGAATTTTCGTTGATTTGGAGTTTAACCGTAATGCTGTAATCATAGCCTTGTTGCTCAATCATTTTAGCAATTTTCACCATTTCCTCATAGCTTCCTGAGGCTTTCAGTTTCAAAGTTGCCTTATAAGGTATTCCCGCAAGCTCAAAGCTTTCCGCAATTTTAAAAGGATCCTGTTCTTCGCCTTTTTTATCAACCTGAGGCGGTGTGAAGTTTACAGAGATAGAATAACCTTTTGTCAGGAGTTGCTCATACTGCCCTATAACTTCTTCTGTTTCAAGGTCATCTATGTACTCATTGAAAGTACGTTCTGTTAACTTGTTGCTCTCTAGAGCTTCTTCTTTGGGATAAATTATTTTTACTTGATAAGTCATGTCTTTTATTATACCAAAATATTTTTTCTTGCTCTAGATTGAGCTATTTTAGTAAGTTTTATTAGTTGTGCTATTTTTAAGAGAGGATTTCTGGTGAATGATGAGGGGAGAAATTAAAACTTTAAAAAGTTCTCTTGAATTAGAAAAGGAATAAAACCCTATTCAGTCCATTCACAAAAAAATGTCATCAAATGTAGAGTGGCATTTCTTTGTGATGACGCCACTTCAATTTATTTGCCGCTTCAGGGAACTCCTTAAAAACTCATCTTTGCCGCTTAAGGAAAATTGCTAGGGCTACACTTCCAAGACCAATAACAGAAAAAATATTCTCACTATCTCCAGTTTTTGGCAAATGTTCTTGCCGACTCGGTGCTGTCATATCTTCTGCTGTTTCTTCATCTGCACTAATATTCTGCCCTGCATCTGGTCCAACAATGTCTACACTACCATCGTTTTTATCATCTGTATCCCTTATCCAGCGTGCATAAAGTGTAGTATTCTCCATTATTGGAGTACTAAAATCAAAAGCTTCGTTCAAATTTTCATCCGTATACCAGCCCGCAAACTGATAGTTTGCCCGTATTGGATTTTCTGGCTGTGATACTGTTTTTCCATCGGCTACAAATCGACTGCCAATAACTGAACCACCCCTACTATCAAAATTCACTGTATGCATGGTTGGCAAGACGTTATCAGCATTTGCTGTCCACCGTGCAAATAGGGTCATGTGAGAAGTTACTGGCGTATTGAAATCAAATTCTTCTGTTAAATGTTCATCCGTGTACCAACCTGCAAACTGATGATTGTCTCGAGTAGGATCTTCTGGTCGTGTTAAGGTACTACCTGCTGCAACGAGTTGATTACCAATTATTGATCCACCTCTACCATCAAAGTTGACCGTATACATCGTAGGTAAAATATTATCTGGAGTCAGTCTGAATCTCGCATATAGCGTTAAATCAGAAGTAATCAGCGTGTTAAAATCAAAGGGCTGCGTAAATGTCTCATCTGTGTACCAATCAACAAAATCAGAATGTTCAAGCACTGGATCATCAGGACGACTCACTGTTGAGTTGTTGCCAACATATCGTTCAGGAATGACTGAGGTACCACCCGTGTCAAAACGAACGGTATGAACATCAGGTAATTCATTGCCTGGACCCATTGGAACCACAGTGAAATTAAAAGCCCAAATGAATCGCATATAAGCTCCACTATTAATAGTAACGTTAATACGATAATTACCAGCAACATTTACATCAACCTGACTAGTATCAACTTCAAAATCTGCTTGAGTGAGCGGATTTCCATTTGCGTCAACACCTGTAATATTCAAATCACTAGGAGTCCAGGCCTGACCAACTTCTATTCGCGTACTGCCTCCAACACGATAAGTTGGATTATTTTTATGAATTGCAGTCAAAGTTGCGTTTTGATTAACTGTAAACCTAAAAAAAGACCCTGACCTTTGCGGGATTGTCCCAGTGCTACTTTCCCAGGCGTATAAGTGTTGACGGCCTGGATTAGGATTTATATCTTGTAAAATCAATCGGGTATTAGTATTAGAGAATCCACCACTCATACCATCAGGAGCAATTTCATAAGTGCCACCATGCGCATCATCAACACTCCGAATTGAAGCATTATTTAAATTTAAGGTAGTCAGCCACTGGTTAGTACTTAGTTTTTGGGATACTGATACGTCTGGAATCTTGATGTCAGCACTAACGGTGCTCACTTGCCCAAGCAATATTGTGCTTAGCAAAAATACAGTTGCGGTATTTGACTTATGTACTATTTTTTTCATTTTTATCTCCCTTTTTAATTTATGTTGGTTTGAATTTTACCAACTCGCTTTACCCCACTTAGGGGAAAAATAACAGAACTGAAAAAGCGCCCTTCATCCAGAGCGCTTGGGAGCATGCAGAAAAGAACGGAAATTTACCGCGTGTTTATGTGCTGTGCTGTGCTGTGCTGTGCTGTGCTGTGCTGTGCTGTGCTGTGCTGTGCTGTGCTGTGCTGTGCTGTGCTGTGCTGTGCTGTCTGATTATAGAGCATGGCTTTTTCCTCGTCAAGTATTTCGTGTACATAAAGTAATACAATATACATATTATATAATGACATTGTAATCTTTTTCTTACCAATTTCCAAACGATATCGTAAAAAAGAGTGGATATGGGATGTGAGGAAGGAGGTCCCCCTTCCTTCTTAGCTTTAATAGCTGATAAACCTTCTGATTAGGCTGACCTTATATTATTGAAAAATAAATAAGGAGTGCTATAATGTTTTTGTTATGACATACGTGAGGAGAAACTAGGTGTTAAAATTAACAAAAAATGAACAGGATTATCTAAAAGCCATTTATACATTAGAAGGTTCAAGCGAGGAGCCTGTCGTAAGCATTCAGTTAATTGCAAAAAAATTGTCCGTTGCAGCTCCTAGTGCAACGGAGATGATTAAAAGATTATCTAAAAAGGGACTTGTACTTTATGAGCCTTATCATGGGGTTAATTTGTCCGAACAAGGCCATACTCAGGCTCGTTTCATTATTAAAAGTCATCGAGTCTGGGAAACCTTTTTAGTTGAACGCTTGGGCTACTCTACTGAGGAGGTTCATGAAGAAGCAGAAAATCTAGAACATGCTTCTTCTCCTAAGCTTGTGGAATATCTCTATGCTCTGCTGGATTACCCGATAACGGACCCTCACGGCTCAACTATTCCTTCCGAGCTTTTTTGGAAAAAGGATGAAGTGGAAATTCCCTTATCTCACGCTGAGGAAGACAAGAGTTACTACATCACCACATTAGACTCAGATGCTAAAGCTTTCTTTCACAAACTTAAGATAAAGATTCCGCATTTTATTCGTATCCTTGAACGTCTCCAAGACGGTTCAATTATCTTAAAAGAAGACAGCGGTCAAATATCTGTGATTCCGCAATTTTTACAAGAAAATATACTATTAATGCAAAGAACAGGACGTGTAGCTTCTTCTTTAAAAAATGAGTCCCTCTAGAAATCCCCCTGTTTTCACTCCTATATAAAAAATAAGGCTGAGCTTCTCTCAGCTTAGAAAGGAAAATATGAACAATCTTAAAAATCAGCCTCATAAGTTGATTTATCATACAAATGGCAAGTCACTTCAAGAGATTAACGGAACGGTAAAGGTACCTAAAGATGGTAAATTTTTCAGGACACTCCTTGCTTATTCCGGTCCGGGAGCTTTAGTCGCCGTGGGTTATATGGATCCGGGGAACTGGTCCACTTCGATTACAGGGGGACAAAACTTCCAATATTTGTTAATCTCGGTTATTCTAATGTCAAGCTTGATTGCTATGCTTCTTCAGTATATGTCAGCCAAGCTTGGAATTGTTAGTCAGATGGATCTTGCACAAGCTATTCGTGCACGTACCAGTAAAGTCCTAGGAATCATTCTATGGGTTCTGACAGAGCTAGCGATTATGGCAACTGATATTGCGGAAGTTATTGGAGCCGCTATTGCTCTTTACTTACTTTTTGACATTCCGCTGATACTGGCAGTATTCATCACAGTATTTGATGTTTTTCTTTTGTTGCTTTTGACAAAAGTCGGCTTTAGAAAAATCGAAGCTCTTGTGGTCTGTCTTATTCTCGTTATTTTATTTATCTTTACTTATCAGGTTGCCCTCTCTAACCCTGACTGGAAGGCACTCGTGGAAGGATTCATCCCCAGCACACAGACCTTTGCAACTTCGCCTTCAGTCGCTGGAATGACGCCTTTAACAGGGGCACTGGGTATTATCGGAGCAACTGTGATGCCCCATAATCTTTATCTTCATTCTTCTATTTCACAAAGTCGAAAAATCAATCACAGTGATGAAAAGGATATCGCCAGAGCTGTAAGATTCTCTACTTGGGATTCTAATATCCAACTTACCATGGCCTTTGTCGTTAATGCACTCCTGCTGATTATGGGGGTAGCTGTTTTTAAAACAGGTGTCATTGATGATCCATCGTTTTTTGGGCTTTATGATGCGCTTTCCACCCCCTCTCTTTTAAGCAATGGTGTACTTGCTGACGTAGCTAAAACAGGTGCACTCTCCACTCTATTTGCCGTGGCACTCTTGGCTTCTGGCCAAAATTCGACCATTACAGGGACATTGACGGGACAGATCATAATGGAAGGCTTCATTCATATGCGAATGCCGATGTGGGCGCGCCGACTCGTTACACGACTTCTTTCAGTCATCCCTGTTCTCATCTGTGTCACAATGACACGAGGCTATAGTTTAAAGGAGCAGCATGAAGCTATTAATAACTTGATGAATGACTCTCAAGTCTTTCTGGCTTTTGCTCTCCCTTTTTCAATCATTCCTCTTTTGATGTTGACAAACAGTAAAAATGAGATGGGCAAGTTTAAAAACAATTGGATTGTCCAGCTTTTTGGTTGGCTTTCTGTTCTTGCACTGACCTACCTCAACCTTATCGGTTTACCCGATCAAATTGAAAGTCTCTTTCCTAAAAATCTAGCTTATCTTGCAGACACTACAGCCATCCTCCTGATTATTTTAGTTCTAAGTTTATTAATTTGGACTGTAGTTGAACTTTATAGAGGCAACAGAAAACTCACCCTTCTTCATCAGAAACTGTCTGATTTTAAGAACAAGTGAGGGAAGCTTGGTTACTCACTAAGGAGTCTAACCTACACAAAAACTATAAAAATGGAACCGCACGGTTAAGGAGCGATTCCATTTTTTTATTTTTAATTTGAGATAACTATAGCGCTTCATGCATGCGGATAGCGCGTAATGCAGGAAGAATCCCCAACAGTGTTATGACAATCATAAAAAGAGACATCCCTATATTTCCATAAATTGCTGACAGAGATACCAGCAGGCCTGAAAGAACCGCGGCTACAGGTTGAGTCACAGAAAATGCTCCTGTATATGTTCCGACATGCTCTCCTTCCATAAGATCTGCCCTTAAAGACTGAGAAAATGGTATAAGAATCATTTCACCTAGAGTTACCACTACTGCGGCAACAACTTCCCAGATCAGGTTATCTCCCAAAAAGGCAATAATAAATCCCAGTCCCTGTATAAGAATACCTAATCCTATACCTGTACGGCGTGACCAGTTTCTCGTTAAATGATTTATCCTCCCCATGAAAAGAATGATGATCAATGTATTAATCAAAAGAAACATGGTCAACATTCTTTGGCCATAAATTTCTACTCCAAAAATTCTTGTGGACAAAAAACTATCGCTAAGATGTACGGGTAAGTAATAATCAACTTGATTAAATATCATCGAAATAAAGACCGAAGCAAAAAGGTAGTACATAAAAATATGGTCTTTTGCTACAAAAAAATATGCTTGAATAATATTGGGTGTTTTCGTCTTACTTTGTTGTTGCGAATCAAAAGATTCCTCAATCCAAAAAAAGATTACGATAAAGCTCAAAATTTCTTCAACAGTGATAGCGAGTAAAAGCCAAACCAGATAGTCTCTAAAGAACCATGCAGAAAGACCAGAACCTATCATGATTGCAAAATTAATCACCCAGTATTGGATACTATAAACTGTTCTTCGATTTTCACTGGTCGTTAAGTCAACAATCATAGCTTGGCTTGCTGTGTTAAAAAAACCAAAGCCAAAATTCTCAATTAAAAATCCAAGAAAGGTGAGCCAGGGATTAAAATAAAAACTAGAGTTAGAAAAAGTAGCTAGGGCTGCTCCTACTGCTGTAAGTGCTGTCGCGAATAACATCACTGGACGTCTTCCTTTCATATCCGTCAAATGTCCAGCATAAAGTCCCACTAAAAAAACTACAATGGAACTTATGATAAGGAGTAAACCTGTAACTCCTGCCCCCATATACTTATTGTAATAAATAGTCATTGAGCCCCCCACTGTGCTAAAGCAGAGGGTCCCTAAAAAATTCATCAGCAGACGAATCCTTATCGCCGGATGAAGTTTCCAAAATTCTTTCATATTTTCCTTTTCTCCCTTGATAAAAAGTGAACACAAAAAGACCTTCTTCTGGTTATTACAGCCGTATAGCTCAAACCTAGTCAGAAAGTCCTTGCTCTCGAAATTTACTTTTTCTTTATGAAAACCAGAGTGCAATTTCCCGCTCAGCAGATTCAGGGGAGTCTGATCCATGAACAATGTTTTCAATCGCTTTGCCTTTTTCAGGTGATTGCGCAAAGTTTCCACGAATAGTCCCAGGTTGAGCTTGTGCGGGGTTAGTCGCGCCCATCATTGCACGCCAACAAGATATAGCTTCTACACCAGATATTACGCCAACAACAAGAGGACCAGAAGTCATGTAATTACGAAGATTGGGATAAAAATCTTTATCCACCAAGGCCTCATAGTGTTTGTCTATCAGAGACTCATCTGGAGCGGTGCGTAGCTCTAATCTATCCAGCTGTAAACCGCGTTGTTCAATACGTTTCAAGACTTCACCCACCAAGCCACGTCGAACGCCGTCGGGCTTAATAATAAAGAATGTTTTTTCCATGATAGACTCCTTCTCGTATCCTATATTGACTACATTTTACCTCTAAAGACTATAAATTGTCAAGAATTATCTGGAAATTTAGGGAATAAGCTATTGCTTTGACAAGTTTTCTCAGGGAACACAACGTCAGGGAAGTCGTTCAAAAAAGTTTTTATACTATAGGGAATACTTTTTGCTGCATGAAAAAAGCCCGAAATGCTCGGACTTCTTCCTTTATTTTAATTATTGATTATTCTGAGATAGGCAAGATATCAAAGTCTACTTTATTGTCAATAAGTTTAACTAAAACTTTAGTTTTAGGTGGAATCTTGCCTGCAATGATTAATTTAGCAAGAGGATTTTCGATAACCTTCGTCAGATAACGTTTTAATGGACGTGCACCATAGGCAGGTTCATAAGCATTTTCAGCAATCCATGTTTTCACTTCTTCGCTAAGTTCAAGTTCGACGGACATGTCTTCAAGACGTTGTGTCAATTGGCTGGTCATCTTCACAATAATATTTTTGATGTTATCCAATGACAGTGGTTTAAAGAGAATAGTGTCATCAATACGGTTGAGAAATTCTGGTTTGAAGTGCATACGCAACTGCTTCATCACTTCTTCAGTTGTTTCTTCAGAGATTTCGCCTTTATCACCAACATTATCAAGCAAATATTGTGAACCAACATTTGATGTCATAATCAAGACAGTGTTCTTAAAGTCAACCAAGACACCTTTCGAATCAGTCAAACGACCATCATCCAGAACTTGCAAAAGAATATTGAAAACATCTGGATGCGCCTTCTCAATTTCATCAAGCAGGATAATCGTATAAGGATTGCGGCGAACAGCTTCAGTCAATTGTCCCCCTTCATCATGACCGACATATCCCGGAGGAGCTCCAACAAGGCGTGAAACGCTATGCTTTTCCATATACTCACTCATATCAATCCGAACCATATGTTCTTCGGAGTCGAATAGATTTTCAGCTAAAGCTTTAGCCAGTTCTGTTTTACCAACACCAGTTGGACCTAAAAAGAGGAATGAACCTAGAGGACGGTTAGGATCCTGGATTCCTGCACGCGCACGAATAATCGCATCGGACACAGCTTCTACCGCTTCATCTTGCCCAACAACACGTTGGTGCAAGGTGTCTGGCAGATGAAGCAGCTTTTCACGTTCCCCTGCCACTAGTTTCGTTACAGGAATCCCTGTCATACGACCAACCACTTCAGCAATTTGCTCTTCAGTAACAGATTCTTGTACCAGACTGAGATCATCTGATTTTGCTTTACTTTCAAGGTCTTTCAGTGATTTTTCGATTTCAGGAATTTTACCATAGCGCAATGCAGCCGCTTTTTCAAAATCGCCATCGTTTTGTGCTTCTTCAAGTTCATGACGGGCACGTTCCAGTTCATTTCTTTTTTCAGAAATATTACCGATTTCCTTCTTTTCAGCTTCCCATTGTGCCTTAAGCTGGTTGTTTTCTTCACGTAATTCAGCAATCTCTTCACGGATAATATTCAAACGTTTCTTAGAAGCATCATCATTTTCTTTTTTAAGCGCTGCTTCTTCGATTTCCAATTGCATGAGACGACGATTGGCTTGGTCGAGCTCTGTAGGTAAAGAGTTCATTTCGACACGAATAGTTGCGCTGGCTTCATCCACCAAGTCAATCGCTTTATCAGGAAGAAAACGGTCTGTAATATAGCGGTTTGAAAGCGTTGCTGCGGCAACTAAGGCATTATCATGAATGGTTACACCGTGGTGAATTTCAAAACGTTCTTTCAAACCACGAAGGATAGAAATTGTATCTTCAACTGTTGGCTCTGTAACCAAGACTTTTTGGAAACGGCGTTCCAAAGCCTTGTCAGTTTCCATATATTTCCGGTATTCATCCAAAGTTGTAGCACCGATAAGATGGAGTTCTCCCCGAGCAAGCATTGGCTTCAAAAGGTTACCAGCATCCATTGAACCTTCCGTTTTACCTGCTCCTACAATGGTGTGCAACTCGTCAATAAAGAGGATAATCTGACCGTCTGATTTTTTAACTTCATTCAGTACAGCTTTCAGACGTTCTTCAAACTCACCACGGTATTTGGCACCGGCAATAAGCGCACCCATATCAAGTGAAAAGACCGTTTTATCTTTTAGATTTTCTGGAACGTCTTTTCGTACGATACGTTGAGCAAGTCCTTCAACGATAGCTGTTTTACCAACACCAGGCTCACCGATAAGTACGGGATTGTTTTTTGTCTTGCGTGACAAGACACGAATAATATCACGAATTTCTTCGTCACGTCCGATGACGGGGTCTTGTTTGCCTGCTTTTACCTGAGCAACAAGATCAACGCCATATTTTTCAAGTGCTTTGTATGTATCTTCTGCGTTTTGATTTGTCACTTTATCACCTCCACGTAAGTTTTCAATTGCTAATTTTGTTTTTTCCTTATTAAGTCCATGGCTGACTAAATATTTTGTTAAAGGATTTTTCTTTAAGTCAAAAAGTGCTAGCAGTACAATCTCCGTTGAAAGGTACTCGTCTCCCATTTCCTTAGCAATCTTATCTGCTGCACTAAAAAGGCTAAAAAGATCTGAGCTTATGTTTTGACCATAAGTAATGTTACTTCCTTCAACAGAAGAAATTTTATCTATTTCATTTTCAATAATTTTTGTAAATTCATCAATATTGATGCCTAGATCTTTGTAAAAATTATAAGCAAAACTATTGGGTTCTACAAAGATTCGCCATAAATGTGGAATTTCGATCACTTGATGATGGCGAGTTTGCGCAATTTGTTGCGCTTCATAAAGTGATTTTTGCATACTTGTTGTCATTTTTTCGATGTCCATAATGCACCTCGATTCATTTCATATTAATATAGTAATTTTCTCATTTTTCTTACTACCTCTTAATTATACCCCTTTGGTCAGTAAAGGTCAAACATTTTGTTCGCTATTTTCTATGTAAAAATAAAAAGGATTTTTCAAGAAAACCCCTTTTTATTTTTGAAAAACACTGATGCGTTGTCCAACATAATTTTCCTCAAGAGCAATATTAATCATCGCTTTAGCGTAGTCCGCATAACTGATAATACTTTCGTCCTTGGCATTCAATGTGAGTTCTTCACCAGCAACAACATAGTCCCCTGTCTTTTCTCCCTCTGGTCGGAAGTCAATTGCTGGACTCACGTAAGTCCACTTAACATTATCTCGTTTTCTTAGTGCCGCCAAAGATTCAGCCATAGCGGCAGCCAAAGGTTTAAAAGCTTCTGGAAAGTTCTCTGACTGATAAAGTTGAAGGCTATGTTCTGGATTAAGATACAAACTTCCTGCACCACCGACAACCAGCAATCGTTTGTCTGTATTTTCCACTAAATCTGCAAGATGCTGAACCGAAGCTGTATGCTGTTCAAGACTGTCTTCAGCCCAAATACCAAAAGCATCAATAATAACATCAAAATCTTTGACATCTTCTTTAGTCAAATCAAATAAGTCTTTTTCCAGTACTGACTGAGCTGCTGTTTTGTTCTCGCTCCTGACAATAGCTGTGACATCTATTCCTCTATCTGTTGCCTCTTGTACAATTAGACGGCCAACTTTGCCATTTGCTGCAACTACTGCTAATTTCATAAATTAACCTCCACTATCATTTTCGTTGTAATTCCTTTTGTTACAAGTTAATTTTATATAAGCCTACAGAAAAAGTCAATTATTCAGTTTTTTTAAGGATTTATCGCTATACAATGCTCAATATCCCTAAGAACTTCCTGCAGACCTATCGTTTTCATTTGTTCTTCCATGGCGTTTTGAATCATGTCGAGTTTAACATCAAGAACCTGATGAATATTTTTCCCCACAGAACAATCTAAGTTAGGATGTTCATGAAAATGAAAAAGACCTTTTTGACTCACAGCCTCAACTGCTTCATAAACATCAAATAAACTTATTTCTTCGATCGGCTTTGCAATTCTTGTCCCTCCACTTCCTCGAACCACTGTTACCAGTTCTTTGGCTTTTAATTGTTGAAGTACTTTTCTGATGATGACTGGATTGACATTGATACTGCTTGCCAGAAAATCGCTGGTTATCTTGCGCTCTCCTTCATATGTATGGATACAAGCAAAAATATGAAGAGCAATGGTAAAGCGGCTTGATATTTGCATTTTTTCTCCTTAAACGCTTGACTTACTTTAAGTATAATTCTCCTCTCTGAGAATGTCAATAATAAAACAATTGCATCAATTTCCCACTCTTTAAACAAAATAAGTTATAATTAAGTTATCAGAAAAGAAAGGGGTATTAAAATGTTTTCTGAAAATTTTTCAAAAAGGCTACGTAAAAATGTCGGAATAAACGGCTTAATTTCAACACTTATTGGCTTGCTTATTCTCTTCTGGCCAGGGCGTACAGCGCAGGTAGGAACTGTTTTGATTGGAATTTCTTTTATTTTAATCGGGATTTTTTATCTTGTTTCTATTTTCTCACTGATGAATGAAAATTTTTGGTCTAGATTTGGACATTTTCTTTTAGGAACAATTTACGTGATTGCAGGACTGTTTTCATTGATTAATCTAGCAGCTGCTACAGCCACTTTATTTATTATTATCGGAATTTTAGTGGGCTTTACTTGGATAACAGAAGGCTTTGTATCTTTTAGTTATGTGCCTTATTCACCCTCTAAACCGTGGACTATTCTCTCTGGGGTTTTAAGTGTAGTTGCAGGTTTCATGCTTTTGCTTACGCCACTATGGGGTGCAATAGCACTTTGGACGCTCCTCGGTATAGTTATACTTGTCCTTGGTATCTTTAAGCTCGTTCATTACTTTACATGGTAATTATAAAAAAAGGAATCGCTAATGTTTAAGCGGTTCCTTTTTTTATGCTTTATTCTCGTCTTTTGCAGTTTATGACTCAATGCTTTTTTAAAAATCTGCTTGCTTTCTCTTACGGGTCATAAGCATTGATAGTATTCCGGTTCCGAGTAAAATAATCGCTGAAATATAGTAAGGGAAAAAGTGATTAATGTCAAACATCATCCCTGCCGCCAGCGGCCCTAAAATATTGCCAAAGCTTGTAAAGGTTGAATTCAAACCATTGATTGCTCCTTGCTGATCCCCTGCATGCTTTGAAAGATAAGTTGTTACTGCAGGTCTGAACAAATCAAAGGCAAGGAAAACAACAAAAGTTGATAAGGCAACAGTTATCCTATTTCCTGTAAAGGCGATAATAGCAATAAAGAGAGCACTTGCAAAGAAAGTCAAATGAATCAGATGCATTTCACCAATCTTTTCGACAATCCAATCAAAGAGGAAAAGTTGGAAGAAAAGAGCAAGAATACCACTGACAGTGATTATCAAAGCAATTTCACTCATTGTGAAACCGAAATTAATCGTTGCCATGATGCTATAAATCGACTCGAAAGCTTGTAATCCAAATGAGGAAATTAAAATAACAACGAAAAGCGATGTAAACATTGGATTTTTAAGAATATCCAGAAACGAAGATTGAGTTGCTTCGGGGTTAATATCCATCGTTTTCTCAGACTCTTTAAGCACAGTCATACTTAAGATAAAGCCCACAAATGCTAATAAGGCGGCCACATAAAAAGGTACCCGTATCCCGAATTTTGCTATAAATCCACCTACACCAGGACCAATAATAAATCCACCGCTAATTGCTGCTGAAACTTTCCCCATCGCCTTGGCACGCTCAGCTACTGTTGTCAAATCTGCAACATAGGCTGTCACGGAAGGCATAAGTAAGGCAGCTGCAATACCGCCTAATGCGCGTGAAATATAGAATACGGCTTTGACTTGTGCTAAGCCAAATAAAAGCTCCGAAAAGGAAAAGATAATCATCCCCAAGGCAATCAACTTTTTCCGTCCAACCTTGTCTGATAAGTAACCTGCAGCAGGTGATGCAATCAATTGAGCAATTGCAAAAATCGAAATCATCATCCCCATGGTTGTTCCTGAAAAATGCATTTGCTCTTTTAATGGTGGTAAAACAGGAATAACAAGGCCCACTCCTAAGAAGACCAGCAGTAGGTTGGAAATCGCTAGATTGATCATCCATTTTTTGTTTTTCATAAAGTTACACCCCCAATCATCCGATAAAAAGACAGATTCAAAAAATTGAAGCCGTCTTTTTAACTTATTTCATTTACTAATACTCATCTATTCTATCATATTATACAACAAAATAAAAAAGTATCGCATTTGTCATTCTGGTGTTTTGGCTAAAATGTCAGACTTTTACTTATGAGGAAAATACTTCTGGGAATAAATAACTTAAAACATCCATTGTAACGCGCCTCCCTTTCCCCTTAAGCGGGTATAAATGAAACAACATTGCTGGGTTAAAGTTCGCCTCAATGATGCTGTAATCAGATGCAGACTCATCTGTGAGCGACTCAATTAAAATATCGATTCCTGTAATATTCACTTGCAATACTCGGGCAGCTTGTTCAGCAATCGTTTTGTAAGCTTCGGGCATTTCATCAGTCATATCAATTGAATCACCACCAGTAGAGATATTTGAATTTTCTCGAAGATTTACTCTCACTCCTTTTTCAGGTATACTTTGCTCTGTATAGCCTTGCACCTCAAGCATTAGTTTTTCTGTTTCAGTGATTTGTATTTTTTCCAGAGGGTAGCGATGATCAATTCCTCGTAAAGGATTTTCATTTTTTGATTCTACCAGTTGCGCAATAGTCGATAAGCCATCACCGATAACATGTGCTGCATCTCGTCGAAGAACAGCTCTTGTTTTACCGTCAAGCACAAAGAAACGATATTCCGTTCCAGTCACAAATGTTTCAACAATAACTTCCTTATCTTCATGAAAAGCAATATCTAGCGCTTTTCTAAATTGTGCTTCCGTTGCTGGTTGCTTAAATATAGAAATGCCCAAGCCATAGTTTGTTGATTTTGGCTTAATGACGATAGCCTTGTCTTTAAAAAGCGGATAAGCTGCCAAGGCCGTTGAATGTTCCCTAAACTCATGTCCTTTAGGCGTTTTCAGATGTGCACGATCCAGTAACTTTTTCGTTACCACCTTATTTTCCATGATGGCATAGGCTACCATAGAGTCCTTGGAAGTCATATTTCCTTTTTCAACAATCTCTGTATGTGACTTGTATGTGAGAGAAACCATCTGATCTTGAGCGTCTAAGACTTCTACTTTTAGTCCTTTCTGAATCGCATCAAACAATAAGTTTTGAGTAGAGAGCTCTAAGTCAGTGAACCCTGCCAGCTGAAAGGGATGTTGATAGGTCTTCTTGCGATAATCCCTTGCTAATTCTAAGGCAAAATTTGCGTTTTCTTGATAAGCCAACTCCATTTGACCTGCTATTGTCATTTCTGGCTTTTCCAACATCTGAGCGAATTTGTCGATAATAATCTGATCTTCTTGTGAAAGATTGAGTGCTTGTGCAAAATGACGCATTTGTGAGAAAAACTGTTGTCCTTCTTCATAATAGCCTGTCTTTTCTAAGGGATGTTCCAAGGCAACGGTATCATTTATTTCATAACCCCGTCTCTGACTTACATCTGTACAATCTTCCTCGTCCATATAAATAAGATAAAGAACAAAGAGATGAATAAAACGGCTTGTATCCTCATCCATTGCTATACGGGCAAATGGATTCAGGTCAAAGTTCCGAAACTCTACATATTGAATTCCACTTTCCATAAGCTCTTCTGCACGTGTTCCACCACGTAAACGTACAGCAGAATAAAACTCTTTCATCTCTGACAATGAACCTGACTCAACGTAAGTCGACAGGTCATTATAGTACTTCTCCAAGCTCTGATAGCTGACAAAAATCTCCTGAGCATTGCGATAACCAAACTTTGAGTTTCTGATAGACCGCACAGGCTGATGAGGCACTTCTGCCTCATCGGTGAAAAATCCAAAATCTGCGCGTGGAGAAGCACCCAGACAATAAGTAATAATCCACATGTAACGCAAATATTGTCGAGCGAGTTTCATATATACTTCCGTCTTGAACTCTTGAAAGTCTCCGCTTCCCTGCTGCTCCCACATCGCTTGAAGCAGGACATCCGCAAATTCAAAATTATAATGGATACCAGATACCATCTGTTTACGTTTACTATACTTTGAGGCTAGGCCCTGACGATAAGCCACATCCTTTTCTTTTTCAAGCTCAGCCAATCTGATGTCATCTTCATTTTTTGGAAGTGCGGGAGGCATAGATTGCACCCAAAGTAGCTCCTCCTCTTCAAGAGAACGGATGATGACATCATGAAGGGCTTCCATGAATTGTAAGGCTTGCTTTGGATGACCAAAAACTGGAGTAATAGCTTCAATCTGTGTTTCTGAAAAATCAGTTTGAATATAGGGATGAAAGCTGCGTGCTCCTAAACACTTAGGATGAGACAAGGTACTCAGCTCTCCCGTTGAATCTATACGATGCCCTTCTCTTTCTAGGCCAAAATGTGCTTGAAAGAGATAAGGTCTTACTTTTGTACTTGATAATATTTTACGATAAGAAATAGCCATTTTTATTTCCATAGTTTCTATATTTTATTTTTAATATATTTATTAAAGTATTCATTGTTATTATACCATATTACTCCTCGTCACTGACCGAAATAAAATTGGTTTTTTATTTATTGTCCATTGTCTAGCGATACACTTTTCAGATAAATTTGTGTTGCTTGTGATTTAAATGCAGGTTTCAGCAGATTATTATTCTTTTCTCGTTCATTACTTACTTGGCCATACTTTAAATTCCTAAACATAAAAAGCTAATGAATTTCTAAATTTTGTTAAAATAAAAATAGACAGAAAGGAAGGATTTGTAGAAATCCATTAATATAAAAAATGAATAAAAAATTAGTTTTAGGTCTAGCCTTATTTTCTCTCACTTCTTTTGGGGTTTTGACCGCTTGCAGCAAAAAAGAAAACGTTAAGCCTGAGCCAAAAGAAATTATCGTGGCGACGAATGCGAACTCAAAGCCCAATACCTATATGGAAGGCAATAAATTGACAGGTTACGATATTGAGCTTGCACGTGCTGTTTTCAAAGAACTCCCTGAGTACAAATTGAAGTTTCAAGTGATTGATTTTAATTCCGTACTTTCTGGAATTGACAATGACCGTTTTCAAATGGCCGCAAATGCTCTTTCTTGGACACCTGAACGTGCAGAGAAATACAGTTATTCGCTTCCCTTATCCAAGTCCGCAACATCGGTAGCAGTTAAACCTGACTTGCACGTCAAATCATTGAGTGATTTAGCTGGTAAAACAACGGAAGTCTTGTCTGGTGTACAAGTCACAACGATGCTTGAAAACTGGAACAAGGAAAATCCAGAAAAAGCAATAAACTTAAAATATATGGATGCCAGCTATCCGTTAACTTCTTATGTTGCTGATGTTGACTCAGGCAAGAGTGATTTTGTGATTTACGACCAAATTTCACTCACACAAATTATCCAGCAACACGCTTATGATTTAAAAGTCGAGCCGATTGATTTAGGTGAGACAGATAAACATACGGGATTTAGCTATTTCATTTTTGGTAAGGAAAAAGAAGGCAGAGACCTTCAACAGAAAGTCGACAAAGCCTTGGTAAAACTTCAAGAGAATGGCACAATGAAAAAACTTTCTGAAAAATACCTCGGTGGCGATTTTACTCCTAGAGAGGAAGATATGAAAGATGAGAAAGATTAAAGACGCTACATATTGGGCAGAAAAAATACGTACTGGGCAAATCAGTGCTGCTGAATTACTTCAAAGTACTCAAAAAAAAGATTGAAGAAATCAATCCGAAATACAATGCCGTCGTTGCTTACGACTTGAATCAGGCTCAAACTGATTTATCAAAAACAGAAGACGGCTATTTCGCAGGCATTCCTTTTCCACTAAAGATGCTAGGTCAAGATCATGCAGGACTTCCGTCAACTTCGAGTTCCAAACTTTTTGAAGACAGTATGGCCCACTCAGACGACAACTTCGTCAAAGCTGCTCTTGACGCTGGCTTAACTCCCTTTGGACAAACAAATTCTCCTGAATTTGGCTTTAAAAATATTACGGATTCAGCTTTATATGGGGACACCCGTAATGTTTGGAATACAGCTTATTACTCTGGTGGCTCCTCTGGCGGTGCAGCTTCCGCTGTAGCTTCTGGCATCTTTCCCATGGCTGGCGCATCTGATGGCGGTGGGTCCATCCGTATCCCTGCTTCTTTTTCAGGACTTATTGGTTTGAAAATGACACGAGGACTTATGCCCCAAGGTCCAGGGAATTATCGAGGTTGGCAGGGGGCTGCAACCACAGGTGCTTTGACTGTTTCTGTGCGTGATACAGCCAGCTTTTTAGCAGAAATGCAACGTGTGCAAGAAGCCGACCCTTATCAAACTGAGTTACTGGATAAGGAAGCATTACATCATCTTACTGAACCCGAAAGGCCTTTAAATATTGCTTATTCCTTTGACTCTCCTGTCTCAGGAATATCAATTTCGGAGACCTCTAAGGCTGCACTTCAAAAAGCTGTCGACTTTCTAAAAAAACAAGGACACCAACTGATAGAGATTGCTTTTCCACTCAATGCCCGTCCTTTGATTCAAACTTACTATCAGATGAATGCTGCTGAAACATATGCCATGCTCAAACCATGGGAAATCGCTAATGACAGAAAGATAAACAACGGCGATGTAGAACCACTGACTTATGCTTTGTTAGAAGCCGGTCGCAATGCAGATGCTGCTTCTTATATTCAAGCTTTAAATCAGTGGGATAGCGCTTGTGCAACGTTTGATGAAGAAATTTTTAAAAATTTTGATTTCTTCTTAACACCGACAACAGCAAAAACAGCGCCCAAAATTGGCGAAGAGCTCATCCATCCTAACATTACGGAAAAAATGAAACACATGGAATTGTACGACTTCTCTGAACAAATCGCAACCATAGAGCAAGCATTTGAAAACTCCTTGGCTTTCACACCTTACAACTTCATCAGTAATCTCACAGGACAGCCCGCCCTATCCCTTCCAATTTACCTGGAAACAGCCACACATCTGCCGCAAGGTGTCCAAGTCTGGGGCAAGAAAAACTCCGAGATACTGATGCTAAGATTGGCTTTACAGTTTGAAAATAATGACCAGTTTATATTGCCTGAGTTTTATCGTAATTGATGACTGACAGGTATTTCATCAAACGCGAATACTGTATGAAGCAAGCTTCAACTTGTTTATCAATCTGATTGACCAATATATTTCAGGATTTTTTGATCAATAGTAAGCAGTCTAAAATCATCGACAAAGCACTCTTACAGCCTGTCAAAACTTCAAGTCAATTGCTTTCTTTAAACGTCTATCAGAAAAACGAAAATACTCTTTGCTTCTATCAAAAAGGAGGTTTTAAACTTGCAGCAGCAAGTCTTAATAGAGATAATAATGAGAAAGAGTTTTTGATGATTTGCGAAAACTAAAAAAATAGAAATGCTGGTATTGCAGCATTTCTATTTTTTATATTCATTTTTTTATAACTTTTAGTTCTTATTAACATAGTTTTCAATTTGTTTATCTGGAACAATCCAAGGAATCATACTTAAAATTGTCGCGATGAGTGCTATCTGAGCTACTGGAAGTAATATCGTTAGCACAATACCAACCAACAGAATCAAGATTGAAAAGGCTCCTTTCCAAACCCAACGCATTTCTTTCAATCTATAGTTTCTTGATCTAAAAATCTCATAGCTCAAGATATTGAAAATAATATCAATAAATAAGTTATTTACCGCATAAACAATCTCCGGTGTTTTTGATCCTGAAAACTCAGACAACCAATTTGTTGTGAAAGGGATGAAACTCATGAAAAATAAGAGCACGACGTTCCACCACAATATTCTTCCCGAAACTTGCTCTGCCAAATGAAAAAGATGGTGGTGATTGTTCCAATAAATAGCTAAAATATAAAAACTTGCAAAATAGGTCAAGAAAATAAAACCCATATCAAATAAATCCGACCAATTTGGCCCTTTCGGAATGCTCAAGTTTAATACCATCACGGTGATTAAAATTGCAACAATACCATCTGTAAATGCGGATAGACGTCCACTTGTCATTTTTTCTCTCCTTTACCTTTACCATTAAGATTACTTGTTTAATTCAAAATAAAGTGTAGCTACATTGCCTTGAAATTCACGTGATTTCCCCTCAATCTCAAGTTCCAGTACCTTGGCTGAATCCTCTAAGACTGGAATTTCACGATTTTGGAGTAAAATAAATTCTTCTGCACTGGCAAATTCTTTACTTTCTTGACGACCGTTAAGATGTTGAACTTTAATTTTCATGATCTTGTTCTTTCTTTTTCTCAAAATGAACGCCTTGCTTGTGATAGTAACGCAGAAGTTCTTGACGTCTTTCTTCATATCTCGGTGGGAGGGCAAAGCCACTTCCCAAATCTTGGATGGATTCATCCAGTGTAAATCCAGGCGTCAAGGTTGCAAACTCAATTCTTACCCCGCCTGGTTCTCTTAAATAGACTGACTGAAAATAGCCTCGGTCTGCATATAACTCTCTTTCATAACCAAAGGTTAGAGCTTTTTCCCAAATTTCATCCAAGTCTTTACTGGATGCTACAGCAAAAGCCAAATGATCGATTGAACCTCTCCCCCAGACTCGTGAAGGGGCTTTAGCTTGGGAAGCTAATAGCTGTATTCCCGTTTCACTCCCGACCATCTGTTGGAAAAATAACCGCGTAGCTTCTAAGTTTGAACTGTAGAGACGACTTCCCCACAGTCCAGTGATTTGATATGCAGCAGGAACATCTGACAATGCATTTATTCGTCCCTCTCTATTTGGCTCACCTTCCTCAATAAATTCAAGTAAAACATCATCAAAATCTTTTACTTCAAGTGAATAATCTCCACGCTGATAATCTAGCCCAAATTTTTTAAAGCGGGAAGTCCAAAAGTCCATAGCTCCCTTTGGAATCTTGAATTGAATGCCCGACAGATAACTTGTTCCCTCTTCTCGTTCCAAGTCAAATCGTCGGTCCGGAAAGAAAGTAACAACCGTTCCTGGTGTACCTCTGAAATCTCCATAATAAACATGGCGCATATAGATATTTCCTTGATTGATTGAATTTTTCACCAAGCGCAAGCCTAAAATATCAACATAAAAATGAAAATTTCGTTCAAAATCAGCTGTAAGTAATGATATATGGTGCAGTTTCATCTATCTTTCTCCTTTTATGTTTACAATTGTAAACATAATTTCCTAATCTGTCAAGAACGAATACTGAAAAGCTTATTTTTTAGCAAAATATCTTTTCTCATGGGAGTCTCGTTGCCCTAAAAGACACCTGCAGCCTTTTCTTTTACTTCACTTTGCTGTGTAAAAATCATTTCTCCTCTTTTTCATAAAAATGTAGCTAAGCTAGGGACAAAGGGAGGAGTTTTTCTCACCTTTATTCCTTCTAGCTGTTTCTCCATCATCCATGATAGCACATTTTTCAAAATAAGATAATTCCCAAGTTATTTCATCAATTTTATTAGGGACATTGGGGAATTTCAACAGGTTATTGTGCAGGCCAAATTCTTTCACTTTAAGAAATGTTTCTGTATTTCAAAATCAACATAGGAGACTAGCCCAGAGCAGGCTATTTATCTCAAATACTATTATAGTTTTTTCTTAAAAATGCACCCTTTTCTAAGGTATAAAATCCCATGAATAATATAAAGAGGAGTTTGCATAAATATAACAATCATGATATAAGTGACATAGATTAGACACATTTTTCAGAGTTAAAGGGTAAAAACTAACCTTTTGGACTTACATAATATAAAAAACAAAAGAAGGGAGCTAAATATTATTCATCATCAAAGAGTGGTAGGAAATCGAAGAATTTATAAGGAGGAAGTAAAGAATTGAATGCTATTAGTAAGATAATTGTAGGAGGAGTAATTTTTGTATCTGGGAATACAAATCCTACCATAGTATCAGCCTCAGCTGTTGAAATTCCAAAGTTAGATGCTGATAAAACTGGTACTGAAAAACCAAAGCCAACTGACACAATTATCGAATTATCAAGTGGTATTCGCGTACACGGAGAAATTACAATATATGACATGGTTAATCCTGATAAACCTATTTTATCTATAAACACTGATCATAATTCCAAAGCAAAAATACTGGAAGAAATTGAGGCGGGTGCTGAATTAGACCCCATTCAAGTACCAGACTCAAAATTCATTTCACAGTTTGATATTCTGTCCCTTAAAACAGGGGATGGAAATATCCCCCCAACTCAACTTATGAGGCTAGGGTCTGGTGCATATGTACGAGGACATTGGACAACTGGTAATTATTGGCATTATGCACCATATGGTTATGCTCCGATTTCTGGAAAAGCCTTACACTTTTGGGCTTGGTCTGATAGCTTTTTAGCTGGAGATTCTGAAGACTGGAGGAATACTTATAATACTGGCGTGGGACATGGAGTATACGTCCATTCTATCTATGAAGGTAGCTACCCTGATATTTGGGTACAAGCTGGGGTAGGTCAGGTTCTATCTTGCTGGTCTTGGGGACCAAAATCAGGATCAAACTATGAAATTTCAAATTATTAAAATAAGGAGTACTTATGAAGCTAAAAATAATGGGCCTCATCGCATTTATCGTCCTTGCTTCCGTAATAGCTTACACTGTAGTAAACAACACTAAAACTGATAGTAAGTTAGTAAAAGCTAGAAATAACATGCACTCGGAAGTTAAAAAAATGCCAGCCAAAGCTGAACTTGAAAAGAAAAATTTGGCTATTCAAGTGGCATTGGAAGATTTTAAAAGCTTAAATGAATTCAATGAGAGATTTTCTCCGGTTAAAAGCAACGCCGAAACTTATACACCAGATGAACACTTTATGATTCCAGATACTACTCAGGTAGGAAAGAGTGCTGGAAAAGAGCGACAATGGTTAGGATATGTCTCTAAAGATAAAGCACAAAACAGTGAAATAAAAGATATAAATACTGGAAAAGTGGAGGCTGTTCTCCGAGTAGAAGATGGAGCGACAACTGGAGAAATCCGTACGGCACTTGCAACACGTGATACAACTCAAAATTAATAAAGATACAAAAAAGGACACATTCACAGAAGGTGGCCTTTTAAGTGCGGATGAAAATCTATTGCTTTTTTTATACAAGAAAAGTCATAGGAATTCGATAAAATAGAGTTGCGACACAATTATTTTATAAGGAAAATCTATGATTTATTCTGAGTCTATCACACTTTTGCTGGACTCAAAGCCTCAGAATTAGTTTTCCCGCAAGAAAAATATTTCCGTCTAGGTTTTACAAAGCTGACAGGTGAACATGAAGCACAAATCTTTTCGGCTAGCTATCGACCAAAGCAGACGGTTTGCCCTGCTTGTGGCATCATTTCTGAAATTCGTAAAGTCCGTGATTACAGGATTTCTGAGGTTCTCATGACACCCCGCGGACACAGACCTAGAGTTCTGGAATTGAAGAAGTCCAAGTACGATTGCGCGGTTTGTGGGGACACAGTTATCCTAAGCCCTTATTTCGTTGCACCTAGGGCTAATATCTCCTCAGTAGTTAAGGCTGCTATTGGTCGTGGGATTCTTTCACCTTACTCCAATGGCCCACTAGAAGGCTCAACAATCTCTGTAAACTCATCAAGCATAGTGTCTTTGGCTTTGGGCGATTTGACCACCTCATAAAACGGATTTTACTCCAACAAATACTTATCAAAGGCAACTAAAAAAGCTGTCCTAGGACAACTTTTTACACACTGCTGTAACTCATTTTTTAGCGATTAGCACCGCAGAGTTGACAGAACCCAACAAAAATCCTGCCAAAAAATCTTTGGCAGGATTTCTGGCAGGAAACCTCATTGATTTTCCTAATTTTTAAAATCGCTCAGCGCAACCAAAGCTAGGTAAATCGGGATTCCCCATTTAAATAAGCATGTATTTCTTATTTAAGTGTGATTGAAGCACCAGCTTCTTCCAATTTAGCTTTGATTTCTTCAGCTTCTGCAGCTGCAACGCCTTCTTTGATCATTGTTGGTGCACCATCAACGAGTTCTTTAGCTTCTTTCAAGCCAAGACCAGTGATTTCACGAACAGCTTTGATTGTAGCAACTTTCTTGTCGCCAGCTGCTGTCAATTCAACGTCAAATGAATCCTTAGCTGCTGCAGTTTCACCGCCAGCTGCTGCTACTGCTACAGGAGCAGCTGCAGTTACGTCAAATTTTTCTTCGATTGCTTTAACGAGCTCAGAGAGTTCGAGGATTGTTGCTGTTTCAAGTTCAGCAACGATGTTTTCAATGTTCAATGCCATTTTGATTCTCCTAGTAAATTTTAGTTTGTTGCGTAAATCCGCCGATATAAAAGGTGCTTACTGTCATTCCTGATGGAATTAAGCAGCTGATTCTTCTTTTTCTGCAACAGCCTTGACTGCGAGAGCCACGTTGCGGACAGGTGCTTGAAGCACTGAAAGAAGCATAGAAAGAAGACCGTCGCGGTTTGGAAGAGATGCAATAGCTGCAATTTCTTCTTTGCTTGAAACTTTTCCTTCAATGACACCAGCTTTGATTTCAAGTTTGTCTGCTGTTTTAGCAAACTCGCTCAAAATTTTAGCAGGCGCAATAGCATCTTCGTTTGAGATAGCTACTACTGATGGGCCAACAAAACTGTCGTTCAAAGCTTCAAGTCCAGCTTTTTCAGCTGCACGACGCAAGATTGAGTTTTTAACAACTTTGAATTCCACACCAGCTTCACGCAACTCTTTACGAAGTTGAGTGTCTTGTTCTACAGTTAAACCACGTGAGCTTGCAACAACGATAGATGTCGCAGCTTCAAATTTTTCCGCAAAGACGTTAACCAACTCAGCTTTCTTAGCAATAGTTGCTTCGTTTACTTTGTAATCGCTCATTTTTTACCTCCATTTTATTTTGTTCGTAAGAATTTTTACAAATAAAAATCCCCACGACCAAAAGACATAGAGAGTTCAATCATTGTTTAAAATGTTTGTCCTCGGTTGGATGCTTATGACTTATGTCCCCAACTGTCTTCGGTCAGTCCTTTTCAGAACTTATACTAGTATATCAGATGTTAAAAAGAAATGCAAGAAGAAAATAAAAAATAATCATTCACCACGTCATGATTATTTTCTCCTCATCAATAGACCATTTTTTTATTTTTAAGCGTTAATAAATTTGATTGCTTTTGAACCGCGTAACGCCCAGTACAGTAAAGCAAAGCTCCCTGCAAAAATCAACCCCTCTAGGATGTTAAAGACAATAACAGCACCAATATAGGCTGAAACACCCCCAGGAAACATCGTTGCGATATCAAAATTAGCAAACATTGAGTAAAGGGGTATTGCATAAACATAGTTAAGTATTACCATCACCGCAGTTAAGGCCAAAGTCCCCAGAATGGTTGCCATAATATAGCCCCGTAAACTAAATCTGTGACGGAGGAAAAACCAAAGTACCAGCACAAATACTGTGACAGCCACGATATTCATCGGAAGACCAATATAGGTATTTACGCCGTCACTATTTAACAAGAGCCATAAAAATGAACGAATGATAAGAATAGCAAAAGCGCTACTCAATCCAAGCATAAACAGCCCAATCAAAATAGGCAAGATTGTAAAATCAATTTTTAAAAAACTTGCACTCGGAACCAAGGAAAATTGGAACATTGGGTAGGACAGTACAAATGAAATTGCACTAAGCATTGCGATAAATGTGAGTCGACGTGTTTTTGAATTTGACACGAAAAAACCTCCAAAATAGAAAATAATATTTCTTCATTTTGAAGGGAGCATTTGAATATTGGCGAAAACTGACACAGCTCCAAAAGAACTGGTCCTATCTCTTATTCTTCTCCCATCCAGACTTTACTGTCGGTTGTGGAATTACACCACATCAAGCTTTTCAGCTTCGCGGACTTTAACCGCCGGTCCCGAATTTCACGGTGCCCTGAAGATAAGTTTATTATATCACAAAAAAATTTTTTTAGGTTAAAATAAGTTTTTAAGTCAAACTTTGAAACATGAAAAGTTCTTGGAGGTTTTTCTCAATGCTGTGCCGCTGACAGTGGCAACGCTTAAAACCCTACTTCTACCAATTGATGTTTAAGTTTTTATGTGAGTTTTAGATAGAACTTTTGTCACTTTTTCAAAGGTCGTTTCAAGTATTTTAGTTTTCTTCTCCTTTTGCATATCCATCTTTAAGACTTTTAAGAGCTTCAGAGATTGGGATATTTCCCATGACAAATTCAAATTCTTTTCTAATACTAGAGTCATTTCTTAAGGTTTCAAGAATCACTTTAGCTACATCTTCACGAGAGATATTTCCTATCTCTACATGTCTTCCTAGATTAATCTTACCTGTACTTGCTTGATCTGTGAGTATTCCTGGATGAATAATGGTCCAGTCCAAGTCTGTCCGTGTTTTTAGCCACTCATCAGCATAATTTTTAGCAATAGTATAAATTTTCAATGGCGAGTCTTCCTTAATTTGACGACTTATTTCTTCTCGCCCCGCGCGGAAAGTGCTCACCATAATGAAGCGTTTAACAGCCGCTTTTTCTGCTGCAGTCATAACCTTAACTGCCCCATCTAGATCAATCATGATTGTCTTATCTAGACCAGAACCACCAGCACCGGCACTAAAAACTACTGCATCAACGTCGGACATCGCTGCTGCGAATTCTTCAATCGAATTATGGACGATATCCAAGATAACTGTTTCAATCCCAAGTTGCTTGAAAAAGCCTTGCTGTTCTTCTTTACGAATAACAGCTTTTTCTTGAATTTCAGGATAATCTTTTAAGTTTTCTGCTAAATGTTTGGCAACTTTTCCATTTGCACCAACTACAAGTACTTTCATAATATTCCCTACTTTCTAAAATAAATCAATTTTATATCTTCACCAACATTCTACATCATCCTTTGCGGAGTTTCAAAAATAATGGCTCTGTCAACTCTGCGGTGGTACTCGCTAAAAAATGAGTTACAGCAGTGTGTGAAAAGTTGTCTTAGGACAGCTTTTTTAGTTGCGTTTGACAAGGATTTGTTGGAGCAAAATCCGTTTTCTAAG
>NZ_BAAFQO010000015.1:0-59380 GCF_042849115.1 Lactococcus muris
ATGGATGAAGTACCTTCTGAAACCATTGATAAATATATTGAAAAACTTAATCTAAGACCAAAAAAGGTCTTGGGCTGGAAAACACCTTATGAAATCTTTTTTGAAGAGGTGTTGCACTTAACTTGACAATTCAAGATAAAAAAATAAATCATAAGTCTTGCTTACGCAGGTAGAAGATACCGATTGAGGCAAATACCAAAATTTCTACTATATAGTAGCCGAGACTGAAAAGACTGTTGCCGCTTATAAGATTTAAACCGGCTTCAGAAGAGTCAGTTGAAAGTAAGGCTAAGAAGAAGCCGATTAAGGTTGCTTGAACAATACGTGAGGCGAAACTAAGGCCAATGTAGACAAAAAGACCAGAGGTTTTTCCTCGGGTAAGAATGACAGCAAGTGCCATTGTTACCATTAAGGCGATAAGACTTAAAACATTAGAAAGAAGGGCGACGAAGAGGTCAGCAGAGTGAACAATCAAATCTAGAGACTCAAACATTTTAATGATGATTTCTTGATTAAATATGAAAAAGGTGAAAAAAGGAACCAACAAGATAAGAAACATTGCAGTTAACTGTGACAGGATTGTTGCTCCAATTTTGACGAAGTAGTATTTTACTCGAGAAACACCACTAGCAATCATCAAGCTCATCACCTTGTTCTTATAGTCAACGTTGAGCAGATGAAAAGGATAGATAAGGGCAAATATTGCAAGGGCAAGTATGGAAAAGGCAGTTGTAATACCGAGAAGTGTAATTAAGATAGGAAAGTCCTGAAACTGAATTTCACTCAGGCTTATAGCCAACCATGAGAAATTAAGTATTATACTTATAGAAATAAATACGATGAGGATAATCATATAGGTCTTATCCTGAATATTTTTATACATCTCCATTTTAAATATATTTTTAGCATTCATAAATCTTTTCCCCTATTTAATAAGTTCAACGAACTTACTTTCTTTTTTAATCTGATAAAATTCGATATCTTGAGCCACAGCCTGCTTAAAGAGATGACGGTAAACTTCCTCGGTTATTTCAAAAGTGAGCCAATTTTCAGCTTGACTTGTAAATTTTATCCCTGCTGTTTCAAGAAGAGCCGCCAGTTTACCAGGA
Source organism: Lactococcus muris (assembly GCF_042849115.1). Classification (NCBI taxonomy): domain Bacteria; kingdom Bacillati; phylum Bacillota; class Bacilli; order Lactobacillales; family Streptococcaceae; genus Lactococcus; species Lactococcus muris. The sequence continues at coordinate 1,110 of NZ_BAAFQO010000015.1, forward strand.
GAATCTGTCTGTACACGATAGATATAGCTTTGATTTGTTTCTTTCAAGTCAAATTTTTCGATAAATTTTCCATTTTCGAGAACTAAAACTTCATCAGCGAGTGTCTCGATATCTTCTTGGACATGACTTGAGATAAGAATCATTCGTCCCTCTTGTTTTAAACCCAGAAGGTATTTTTTAAACCACTCGACAGTCGGCTTGTCCAACCCCCGAAATGGCTCATCAAAAATCAAAATTTTAGCATTATTCATGAGTGAAATGAGTAAGATTAATTTTTTATTCATGCCTAAAGAATAAGAGGCCACTTTTTCATTGAGACTTTCATGAATATTTAATTCTTGAGCCAGAGCAAGAGCTCTTTCTTCATCAAAATTACCACGTAACCCACCAAAATATCGCATATTGAAGAGGCCCGTATAGTTTTTATAGAGTTCCATATCATCAAGGACAATTCCAACAGAGGCAAGTAGTTTTGGGTTTTCTTTGACATTATTACCATCAATTTCAACAGAACCTGAGTAGTTGGTTATGATATTGGTTAATGTCTTGAAGAATGTTGTTTTTCCTACACCGTTTTTTCCCACGATACCATATATTTTTCCTTGTTCAAAAGTGACCGGAGCCAAATCTAAAACGCTATTGGCACGATAAGAAAATTTCAAATTTTTGACTGCTAGTGTCATTGCATTACCTTCTTTCATTTTATAAATAATTTTATCATGTACATTCAGTATTTACAAGACTTTGTGAAAAATGTCATAATTTTTTGGGATTTTGTTGATTGAGAGAATTATTACAATTATGTAAAGATATATTTCAAAAAAGGGTGTTTTTATTATAGCATGACTTCCTATGGATATACATTAATAGGAAAGATTTTTCAGTATTTTTAGAATGAAATTAGGAAGAGCTTGATATTTTTACTCTAAGAACCTTGAAAAATCATATAAATATCCAAACGTTACTTGGAAAATTAAATTAAAAATTGAGTGATATAATTTTGTTGTAGAAAAAAGTTTCGAGAAAGCCTACTATTAAGCAATCAGAAACTGAAATTTTACAAAAAAGAAAGGAGAGTTCATTATGAAGGCAATTACAGTTCGTCGTGCAACCAAAGTTGAAGCAACAGCTTGGTGGATTATTTTCTAAAAGTAGTCAAAAAATAACTGCTTCACAATATTTATCTCCTATTCAAGGATATAAGAGTAGGGGATAGTTTGTTTTTTTATTATGGAAAAACCTACATTAGGCTTTCCGTTAGTATTTAAAGTAAGGATGTCAAACAATCATGAGTGAAAAATATTTTTCTCCTCGTATCAAACCTATTTATCCCTTGTATCAACTTAATGAAGGCGAGTTTCGGATTGGAGCTCAGCTTGGAATTACAGCAGAGTTTGGAGATCCTAATGGGCAGTTATGGGCACTAGCTAATCTTCTTGATGGAAGAAGTTTTCCTAAAATTATAAAGGAAATGCAACAAAAATTTCCAGAGCTTTCCGAACGAGATATTCTTAAAGGTGTATCTATTTTGGAACAAGAAGGGTTTGTCGAGGAAAAAAATCTTCCCTTTGAAGAGAAGGTATCTGAAAGATATAAGGCTAATGTGAATTATTTTAGTCATTGATATTTTCAATAGTCTTTGCCGTTTTATGGTTAAGGATGTTATGGCAATTTCGCTTTTATACTAATTGTGATGGGAGTATTTTAGTGCAATGTTTTTTTGATAATCCGTCTTTTGCTAAAGTGCTTCCTACTGATTCTCTTAAAATCAAGCTATCAAGAATTTCTTTAAAAGTTTTGGGATATATTGTTTTAGTTGTCATCCTATACATTTGGATTTATCCTTTTATCGTCTATTTTTTTAAAAGTAAGTTTTGAAGGGAAGAGGCTATGCAGAATAACATTAAAGATTTTCAGGAAAATATATTGCAAATTGAAAATCTGACGAAGAGGTTTAAGCTTGGTAAAAAGAAAATAGTAGCTAACAATAAAGTTACAACCAGCTTTAAAGCAGGTGAATTAACTGCTATTATTGGACACAATGGTGCGGGAAAATCAACCCTATTAAATCAGATTATTGGATTAACAAAACCAAGTGAGGGAAAGATTTTCTTGAAAGGCTTTGACTTGTCTCAAGATACCTATCGAGCCAGACAAATGGTTTCTTTAATGCCACAAATTTATGCCCCGCTACCTGGAGTGACATTACGACAAGCCATCAGAGCTGTTTTTGATATCAGAGGAGGAAGGAAGAACCAGTTGGAGATGGTGGATAAGCTGATTCATAAGTTAGAAATCACTCCTTATGCAAATGTTCCATGCGAAAAGCTTTCAGGAGGGCTTCAACGTTTAACCCTGTTTGCCATGTCTATAGTTTATCCATCAGAAGTTCTACTGTTTGATGAACCTACCAATGATGTAGACCCAGTGCGAAGAAAAATTATCTGGGAATATCTGAGGGAACTGGCTAATGAAGGGCATATTGTTATCATTATTTCCCATAATCTTTTAGAGGTGGAAAACTATGCAAACCGGTATATTTTAATGGAAAAGGGGAGGATAGTACGACAAGGAACCCCACATTATTATGATGAAGAAGAAAGTTTATGCATGGTATTAACACTGTTTTTAAATAAGTATAATATTTTTGAAGATATTAATCGTGCGATGGATTTCAGATGTATTGATGCGGAATCAAAAATTGAAATAAGGTTAAAAGAAGAAATTCAGAAAATGGTCAACTTTGCGATGAAGCTTCACAAACAAGATAAAATAGTGAGTTATAGTCTAGCACCAATTTCGCTACTATCCTCTTATGAGGAGGTGTAAATGGAAAGAATGACAAAAGAAAAAGTATTCTGTTTACAATTTTTAGGTTTGATACGATGGAGCATTATTCGTCATAAAAATTTGTTTATTATTTTTTCCCTGACCCAAATTTTTCTATCTCTAGGGGTTGTGTTCGGAATCTCCTTAATGACGGAGCCAAAAAGTAAAATTGAGGCAGTTTATTTAGCTTCTGGTGCTATGACTTTGGGTGTTATTGCTGTTGGTTGTGTCTTATCAGCTCAGATAATAAATACAGCTAAAATTGAAGGGGTAATAAAATATCAAAGAACATTACCTGTTAGAAGAGGTCTTATATTGATATCAGATTTGTTCATTTGGAGTATTGCCTCGCTTCCTGGAGTATTCATGAGCCATTTTGCCTCCCAGCTCCGATTTGGATTTGGAGCAGAAATAAATTTGAAGAGTATATTAATCATCCTACTCATTCAAATCTGCATGATTAGTATCGGTTTTTGCATAGCCTATCTTTTTACACCAAACGTTGTGGGATTGGTAACCCAAATAATTATGATAAGTGGTTTACTTTTTTCACCAATTCTCTTTCCAGCAGATAGACTTCCAGCTTGGATTGGAATTGTGTATGAGAAATTACCTTTTGTTCCAGCGAGTCAACTTATTCGGAGTCAACTTTTCAATCAAGGAGTTTTCTTAATTGAAAACCTTCTTGTCATCATTATTTGGGGACTAATAGATGTAAGTTTTTCACTCTATGTTCTAGAAAAAAGAAATTAAAGGAGCAGTTAGTAAAATGGCGACTGTAAAGATTAATAAGGTTCGTAAAAGTGTTGGAAAAAAACAGCTTCTTATTTCTGCCAGTATGGAATTTGAAAAGGGGGAAATTTGTGCGCTTATTGGTCCTAATGGTGCGGGCAAAACAAGCCTTTTAAAAATTATAACGGGACTTATAAAATCTGATTATGGTGATGTAAGTATTTTTAATAATACTTATTCATCTTATACAAGAAAGGAAATTCTGAAAAAAATAGGTTTAGTTTTGCAATTTCCTCAAGAAGTATTAAAAATGTCTGTTAGGGACATTTACCAAGAACATTTTCTTTATCTCGGAGTTTTTCCTGAAATTACTGTTGAGGAGATGCTTCATGATTTGGGATTAGAAGTTAACCCTGATGAAAGACCTATAAATTTCTCCTTAGGTATGAGACAGAGGCTCCTCTTAGGACTGGCATTATCACATCATCCAGATATCATCATTTTAGATGAACCGTTTAATGGACTAGATGTAGATGGGATTGTACTTATGAAAAAAATTTTGGTTGACTATGCTTCAGAGGCTCATACTGTTCTGATTACGAGCCATTCTTTAAAAGAGCTACAGGATATAGTTCATACAGTAATATTTATGAAGGAAGGTAAGACACAGGAAAAAGTGGATATGGCTACAATCAAGAAAAATTATGATGGAGATTTATTACAGTTCTATCAAGAATCAAAAAAACAAGGGGATACTAATGAATAAAACCCTCGTAAAATTTGAAGAGTCTAAGTTAGGAAAGTCTACTCGAATTTTTTTTTTTTTTTTTTTTTCGTTTTTAACACAAATAGTGTTCTTGATTTTCTTTGCGCTTGTCGGATAATTTGATGTTTCAAGCTCTGATGAGGTATTGAAAAATTTAGTCGGTATTGGATCAATTTCAAGCACAATTACTTTATCTGTTCTTTCAATCTATGGAGCAGTATTGATGAATCATAGTATTGTTAAAAACTATATAGGAGAGGCTAGGATAAGACTTTATTCTCTTCCAAATGGACGAAGTGTATTATTTAAGGCAAAAATATATGCCTTTGTAAATAGAATGCTTTATTCACAATTTGCTGGTCTGTTATTGGCTAACTTTCTTTTCTGGATTGGAGTATCATTAGGGCTGTTTAAAGGAATTGATAGTAATGGTTTGAATTCAACTTTACTCTTGTTACTGTTGACAGCAGTAACAACATTAGTAACTTTGAGTATCGTGTTAATTTCAGTAGTTGTTGGTATACATTTTTCATCAACACAGATAACGTTAATTTCTGTTCTTCTCATGATTGTATGTCTGGGAAATGTGGTTGCTCAGTTGCTTTCATCAGCCTTAATTTTGACTTCATCTATGGTAGTTTTTCTGGCGTTCGTATCTCTAGCAGTGATTAATATATGGGCAGCTAAGATTGAAAAAGAGGAAGTTCTATAAAAATATCTGTCAGTCGCTTAGTTAGCCCTAAGTTAAAGAAGCCTCTGCCAAATATTCTTCAGCTACATAAAATTATCCAAAGAAGAGATTATAAGGTATAATTGTGCTTAATAAACAGGAGAGTATAGACAGAAGAATATAAAGAAAGATATAAGGAGACATTCATGTTAAGAATAGCTGTCTGTGATGATGATTTTGTTGTTTGTGATAAAGTAGAACAACTTATTCAAGATTATGATTCAACTGCCATTGTTGATGTATATCATACACCTCAAAGATTAATAAAGCATTTAGTAGATGAAAGTTATGACTTGTATATCTTAGACATTGAATTTCCAGAAGCATCTGGTTTACTCATTGCTAAGGAAATTCGCAGATTTGATGTAGATGTTCCGATTGTCTTTCTCACAAGTTTTGAGCAGTATGCAATGACAGTTTTTAAGTTGCATACCTTTGATTATGTTTTAAAACCCGTATCTCAAGATAAGATTTTCTCTTTGCTTAATAGAATAAAAAAGTATTTAGATATTGATAATAAACGATTTAGCTTTAAATTTAACAAGGTAGACTACAGTATTCCTTTGCGTGATATTGCTTATATTGAGAAAAATAAAAGAAGTGTATTTATTCATACAGACAGAGAAAAATATTGCGCAATCCTGTCAATTAAAGAGTTGCTTGTAATAATAGGGGAAAGCCTTGTGCGGGTTCATAATTCTTTTTGGGTGAATGCACAATATGTTCGGGAAATAAGGAATAACCATTTATTGCTTTATTTTTCCGACAAGTCCAACATTTATATTCCCATAAGCAAGTCCTATAAATTACAAGCAAGAAAATCAATTTTATTTCAATTGAATCATAAGGCATGAGTTATGATAATTACGATTGTAAATATTATTTCGTCAGCAATTAGCATATTCTTAGTCAATTATTTTTTTTCGACTCAAGAGGAAAAAACGGGAAGAAGTCGCATCAATATCCTATTATTTGTCTTTTTTATATGCCATCTCATTTTGAGCACAATGATTAAGGATCTGGCTTCTACCTTTTGGAAGTTATTACTCATTCTCTCAATATATATATTATTAGGATATAGACATAAAGTTTCTGCCTCACATACATTTTTTTGGTCGATAATTCTTTTGGGAACAGTACTTGGAGCGGAATTTGTGGGATTTCTATTCATGCTCCCATTGGCTTCAGCGGAAAAATACGCTCACCAAGAGGTGTTTGTAGTAATTAATATTATCCTTACGACTCTTATTGAAATAATTAGTGTTATTTTATTAAAAAAATTTGTTTATCGTAATGTTAATGATGGACAGAAGTTTAATCTTACAAGGTTATTGGCATTCTTATCGATACCGGTTATCTCAACATTATTAATGCACACATTATTGCTACAAACGATATATTCTCCAGAGTTCTCTTTTTTGCTTATACTTATTTTTTTTTGTTGGGCTAACGATAGTAAATTTGAGTGTTGTTTATCTTTATGTAAACTTATCAAAGCAGTATTCAAACCATGAGAAAATGAGTCTTGAAAAGGAAAGATTAGAGCAAGAAATAAAATTTTATGAACAAGTTAAACAGTCTCAACAAGAGATTCGTTCAATAAAGCACGATCTTCGAAATCAATTACTTGTTTTATTAAATAGGCTTGAAAACGGGGAAACATTTGAAACGATTAGGGCAATAAAACAAGCACTGTCTAATATGTCTTCTCGAAGTGCTTATATCTTAACTGAGCATTAAGCACTTAATTTCTTACTGAGTGAAAAGTATAAACAGGCAGAAGCATTGGGAGTGCTTTTAGAGGTGAAGAGTTTTATTCCAAAAAGTTTGAATATTGATGATGGGATTCTCGTTGCCATATTTGGTAATCTGTTAGACAATGCTATCCAAGCTTGTAGTCGCCTGAAAGATGAAAGACTTAAAACGGTCAAAATAGAGATTACTTTTTTCAAAAATAGATTGATAATTGAGATGTCCAATCCATTTGAAGTTGAAGAGGAAATAACTAGAAAATCGCGATTTACTGAAGGGATTGGTAGAAAAAATATCGCGAAGCTAGTTGAAAAAAATGGCGGTATTTATGAAAGCTGGTATGATGATTCGAAATATTTTGCATGCATTATCTTATTTAACTTGAAATATTAGTATTTCTGATGAGAAGGAAGTTTATTTTTTAGTTAGTATAGATTGATGAAAAGCAGCTTCTTTGGTTTTTTGCTATAATTAAAGGAACAATACTAGATTTGAAGCGAGAGAAAAAATGAATCCTTTATTAAGCGGAATGAATGAAAAACAAGCAGAAGCGGTAGAGACGACAGAGGGACCGCTTTTGATTATGGCGGGAGCGGGCTCTGGGAAGACACGGGTGTTGACGCACCGTATCGCTTATCTCATAGAGGAAAAAATGGTTAATCCTTGGAACATCCTGGCTATTACCTTTACCAACAAAGCAGCTCGAGAAATGAGAGAGCGTGCTCTTAAATTGACAGCTGCTGCTCAAGACACCTTGATTGCGACCTTTCACTCCATGTGTGTACGCATTCTTCGTCGTGATGCTGATCATATTGGCTATAGCCGTAATTTTACGATTATAGATCCAGGGGAACAAAAGACATTGATGAAACGTATTCTTAAAGAAGCTAATTTGGATCCGAAAGAATGGAACCCCAAAACCTTGCTTGGTACGATTTCTAATGCTAAAAATGCTCTATTAGATCCGGAAGCCTATGAAAGCCAAATTAATGCACGTAATCCTTACGAACTCCTTACAGCTAGAGTTTATAAAATTTATCAAGCAGAGCTTCGAAAAGCAGAAGCTATGGATTTTGATGATTTAATCATGCAAACTCTGCGTCTTTTTGATAATAATCCGGATGTTTTAACTTATTATCAGGGAAAATTTCAGTATATTCATGTCGATGAGTATCAGGATACCAACCATGCACAATACCAACTCGTTAAACTGATGGCACAACGGTTTAAAAATATTTGTGTTGTTGGTGATGCAGACCAATCCATCTATGGCTGGCGTGGGGCCGATATGCAAAATATCCTCGACTTTGAAAAAGATTATCCAGATGCAAAAGTCGTTCTCCTCGAGGAAAATTATCGTTCAACAAAAACAATCCTACAAGCAGCGAATAACGTCATTAAGAATAATGTTAATCGTCGTCCTAAAAAGCTGTGGACACAAAACAATACTGGCGAAAATATTCTCTACTATCGAGCAAATGATGAGCGCGAGGAAGCTATCTTTATTGCTTCAACAATCAATGATCAAGTGCAATCATGTCGTGAATATTCAGACTTTGTTATTCTGTATCGTACAAATGCGCAGTCACGTACAATTGAGGAAGCCTTGCTCAAGTCAAATATCCCATACAGTATGGTTGCAGGGACAAAATTCTACTCACGTAAGGAAATTCGTGATGTTATTGCATATCTGAATGTTATTGCCAATCCGCGGGACAACCTAAGTTTTGAGCGTATCGTAAATGAGCCTAAACGTGGTGTAGGGCCAAGTGCTTTGGAGAAGCTCCGCAATTTTGCCGATAGGCAAGGAAAATCTCTGGCTGAGTCGACACTAGATATCACCTTATCAGATATTCGGGGCAAGGCTTCTGGGGAAATCTATAATCTAGGCTTGATTTTTGACTTTCTACGAAACTATGCCGAAACTTCAACGATTACGGAGCTGGTAGAGGAAATGTTGGAGCGTACAGGTTATCTGAATTTCCTGCGTATACAGAACAATCTTGAAGCACAAGCACGCATTGAGAATATTGAAGAGTTTTTATCTGTGACTAAAAACTTTGATGAAAAGTTAGAAGTTCCTTTAGATGAGGTGACGGGGGAGCCGATTGAAGAAAGTGGTTTAGAGCGTTTGAGTCGCTTTCTCAATGAAGTAAGCCTCCTTTCAGAGGTTGATGAGTATGAGGAAGGAAGTAATGCGGTAACGATGATGACCTTGCATGCTGCAAAAGGTTTGGAATTTCCTGTGGTTTTCCTTATCGGTATGGAAGAGAATATCTTTCCTTTAGCGCGTGTCAATGATGACCCAGATGAACTAGAAGAAGAACGGCGTCTTGCTTATGTCGGTATTACACGCGCCGAGGAGTTTCTTTACCTGACCAATGCTAAACGGCGTGTTCTCTATGGTAAGACAAGCTCTAATCGCCCAAGTCGTTTTATTTTAGAGATTGATGACGAATTGCTAGACTATGGTGGTATTGCACATAAAGTAAATTCAAGCTTTAATGCCAGTTATAAAATGTCGGATGGTACAACACGTTTTGGTACAGGGATGTCGATGACCGATGCACTCTATAAACGTAAAGCAGCGGTCAATCCTGGCGCTACAAGGACAATAGAAAAGACAGATGTGATAACAGAAGACTGGAATATTGGTGATACAGCAGTGCATCGCAAATGGGGAGAAGGCATTGTTCTATCTGTGACAGGTACAGGTAAGAATATGGAGCTGAAAATCAAGTTCCCCGAAGTTGGGATGAAACGCCTTTTGGCAGCTATGGCACCTATAGAGAAGAAGGAGTAAAGATGGATAAAAAGCGCTGCAAATGGTGCCTCTCATCAGACAAGATGATTCACTACCATGATACATATTGGGGCGTTCCTGTTCATGATGACCAAGAACTATTTGCGAAACTTATCTTGGATATGAATCAGGCCGGTCTGTCTTGGTCAACTATTTTGAATAAGATGGAAACTTTTTACGAAGCCTATGACCAGTTTAATATTTGCAAAATTGCTAGTTACGATAAAGAGAAAGAAGAGGAGTTACGGCAAAATTCTGGTATCATTCGGAACAAATTAAAGATTGCTGCTGCGATTAATAATGCACAGATTGTTCTAGATATTCAAAAAGAATTTGGCTCTTTTAATGCCTACATCTGGTCTTTTACAAAAGGTAAAGTTCTTCAACATAAGATTACAGATGAAAGCCAAGTTCCTGTAACTAATGGTGTGGCAGAAGCCATGTCGAAAGACATGAAGAAGCGCGGCATGAAGTTTGTCGGTCCAACAATCATCTATGCTTATCTCCAAGCGATTGGCGTCATCAATGACCATGCAGAATACTGCTTCCGTAATAAGGAACTGCAATAAATTTTTACAAGTGTTAATTTAAAAATAAGGATAAAGAGTCTGGATAGTCCAGGCTTTTTTATTGTAAAGAGTTTTGGAAGACTTATCTGGACCTATTTTCTAAAAAAGGAGTGCTTCAAAATATATTTTTACCGCATCTAATCTGGTAAAACTTGGATATGAAATATATCGAAACAATATTGACACTTCTTGTTAATTAATATAAACTTAATGTCAGAAAGCGCTTTCGAATAAAAATTAGGAGTTTATCATGAGCAAAAAAATTGTAGGTGTTACAGCATGCGCCGCAGGAATTGCCCATACTTATATGGCACAAGCAGCATTAGAAAAGGCTGCAGAAGAACTTGGCTATGACGTCAAAGTTGAAACACAAGGCACTATTGGAACTGAAAATGCCCTCAACGATCAAGAGATTAGAGAGGCTGATGTTGTCATTATCGCAGCAGACGTTAATGTGGATAAAGCACGTTTTGTTAATAAGCGTTTGGTAGAAATTGACACCAACTCTGTCCTTAAAGATGGGCAAGCTGTCATAGAAAACGCCCTCGCTAACGCACAGCCTTTTAGCGGTAAAGGCGTCAAAGTTGGCGGAAAAATGGAAATTGGAACCTCTGGGAATAAGGCTGTACGTTATTTGATGTCTGGTTTGACCGATATGATTCCAGTGACCATTGCAGCCGGGCTACTTTTAGCAATCGCAAATGCCTTTGCCTTCCAACCTGATCCCAATAATGCCAACCTCGTTGTTTGGGGCTTTAGCGAAGACATGATGGGGCAATTCCTCTCGAAAATGTTTGACTTAGGTAAAGTCGGTTTCACATTGATGATTCCAATCTTTGCAGCGGGAGTTGCACGCGCGATTGGGGACAAACCAGCTGTTGCTCCAGCTTTCATTGCAGCCTATATCATCAATGATCCGACTTTCTTAGGAACAGAAACAGGGGCAGGATTCCTTGGAGCTATTTTAGTTGGGTTTGGTGTCGGTTACTTTGTCAAACTGCTCAAAAAAATCAAATATCCCGATATTATTAAACCCATTGTGCCTATTTTGATTATCCCGATGGTTGCAACTTTTGTTTCCTTTGTCGTGATTCATTTCTTAATTGGGGATCCGATAGCAAATGGTATGGCTGTTTTATACGATGTTATCAATGATGTCACTGTGCGTTATGAAGCAGCACCGATTATTTACGGCGCGATTCTTGGCGGAATGATGGGTGTTGACATGGGAGGACCGATTAACAAAACAGCAATGCTTGTTTCTTCAGCAATTTTTGTTGATACGATGGCACAGTTTGGTCCTGAAGCAGTCAATGCTATCCCACAAGCAGCAACAGGAGCTGCTATTGCTGTAGCACCACTTGGCGCAGGTATTGCAACACTCCTCTTCAAAAAATACTTTACGACAGAAGAGCGTGCACTTGGTTCATCAGCCTTGGTTATGGGCATGGTCGGCGTAACGGAAGGTGCGATTCCCTTTGCAGCATCAAATCCTAAGTTCATTATTGCCAATACCTTATCTTCTGCACTTGCAGGTGCTACCGTTGCGGGTATGGGTATAAAATTCTTTGGAGGTGTTGGCTCACCTTTGGGTGCCTTCTTAGGTTATACAACAGGTCCTAACTTTGCGTGGCTCTACTGGATTATTTTAATTCTTCTCGCAAGTTTTGTTAATGCTTTGATCTATCGATTCATCGTAAGAAATAGAAATGTTGAAGTGGCTGAAGATATTCAACAAGGATAAAAAGAGAAAGTAAAAATGGAAAATACAGTATTTAACAAAGAAAATGTCTTTTTTACAGAGGATAGCTTTGTCAATAATGAAGCATTGTTTCGCTATATTGCTCAAAAAGCCATTGCGCTTGATTATGTTCACTCAGAAGAGGCGTGCTTTCAAGGCTTAATGGAGCGTGAAAGTCAATCGACAACGGCTTTTCAAGATGGATTTGCTATACCGCATTGTAAAAGTGATACGGTCAAAGCGCCTCAGTTAATGTTCATAAAGACTAAAGCGATTGCTTGGGAAAGTTTAGACGGATCGGATATTGAAAACTCATTTGCCTTACTCATTCCAAGTACGGGAGCCAAAGAGCACTTGCGCTATCTGGCGCAAATTGCACGTGCCTTGATTGATGATAATTTCCGAGAAGCATTAAAAAATAGCAGCACAACAGACGAAGCTTATACGATTATTTCAGAAAAATTAGGAGTTTAAACATGAAAAAGAAAGTACATATTGTTAATCATACGCATTGGGACAGAGAGTGGTATTTCACGACCATGGATGCTTTTCTTTTGAGTGATAATCTCTTCAATAATGTAATCGATGAACTTTTGCAAAATCCCGAAGCGAAGTTCTGTTTAGACGGACAATCTTCAATTTTGGATGATTATATGCGTCTTAATCCGCAGCAACTAGAGAATGTGAAAAAACTTGTCGCTAATAAGCAGCTTGCTATTGGTCCTTGGTATACCCAAACAGATGCTTTCTTTGTTGATGAGGAAAGTCTAATCCGTAATATGATTATTGGTATGCGTGACAGTCGTAAGTACGGCGAGGAAATGAAAATTGGTTACCTGCCAGATACTTTCGGACATAATGCACAGTGGCCGACAGTCTTGCAACATTGCGGCTTAGACAATATTGTTTTCTGGCGTGGTCTCAATCTGGAAAAACATACGCAGAGTCCTTACTTCACCTGGAAAGGTTTGGGAGAGAAAGAAATTACAGCCATGAACTTGGTAGATGGCTATGGTGCAGTAGCCTTCTTGAAAGATGAACCTGAATATATCGAAGAACGTTTACTTCCTGCTGTAAAACGGACAGAAAAATGGACGGACGTCAATGATTTGTTACTGACTGCAGGCGGCGATCAGTTAGATATTATCCGTAGTTTACCACAAACTCTTAAGGCAATTTCTGAAAAAACAGACTATGATTTTATCGAAAGTTCATATGAAGAATTTTTAGATGTCATAAAAAAAGAAGAAAATCTTCCAGAATATAAAGGGGAGTTCCGTGAACCTTGTACAACTCGTGCACATAAATCTATCGGTTCTGTTCGCTACGATATTAAGCGTACAAATTTCATTATTGAACAAAAACTCTTGAAACGTGTAGAACCATTGCTTGCTATAGGTAAAGCACATGGGATTACACTCAGTACAGAAACATTAGTTATCGCTTGGAAAAAAATACTTGAAGGACATGCCCATGATTCAATGGGCGGCTGTGTATCGGATGATGTAGCAGTTGATATTCTTCATCGTATGAAAGAAGCAGAAGAACTTGCTGATGGTATGGAGAACTATATTGTCAAACGCTTGAGTGAAAAATTAGGCCTTTCTGATAAGGAAATCTTGGTTTTCAATACGACATCCAAAGACTTTAAAGGCTATAAGCAGATTGATTTCTTAGCAGCAAGCAAAAACATCAAGTTATCCGGTATTGAAGAGATGATTATTGTGGATGAAGAGTATTTTGCAGGTAAAGACAATCTTCTTTTAGAAACGCCAGAAGGTAATAAATACATCAACGAAGATCCCTACTATCGTTTGTATGCTCTCGCGCATGTAGAAATTCCGAGTATGGGCTACAAAATCTTCACAATAGAAGACAGCCAAGAAGAAGCAGAAGTATTTGTTGCAACAAATGATGTGGCAATTAAAAATGAATACTATACAATCAATAATGAAGCTGGAAAACTTTCGCTCCTTACTACAGACGGGATTCATTTAGAAAACTTTTTAGAGTTTGAGGACATGGGAAACGACGGCGATACTTATGATTTCTCACCGCTCAAAGATGATGAACCGATTATTCTACGTCTTACAGATAGTCAGGTACAAAAAACATCACTGGCTGAGAAGATGATACTAAGTGGTCAGTTCCAGCTTCCCAAAACTTTAGAAAATCGTCTGGAAACAAAAGAGCTGGGAAGTCTGACAATGACTCTGACCTTGACTTTGAAGAAAAACAGTGAATTGATAGAAGGTATTTTAGTCATTGACAATCAAATCCTTAGCCACCGTTTGCGTCTAAAGCTTAATACTGGCGTGGAGAACACACGTTCAATTGCTTCTTTACCTTTTGGTTTCATTTCCCGTGAGTCCTTGACCGAAGATATTCCAAACTGGTTTAAGTCCTATGTCGAGTATCCAATTGATTTAGAACCATTTGATAAGAGTGTTTCTGTTGCGAATGAACATTATCATGTGAGTGCTTTTGGAAAAGGCTTGAAAGAGTACCAATTCCAAAAAGGAAGTTTATATTTAACACTGCTTGCTACGACTTCACAGTTAGGTAAACCAAATCTCGCATATCGTCCGGGGCGAGCGTCAGGAGATACGACTAAAAAAGGGCATGTCATGATGCCGACGCCGATGGCTGAATTATTAGGTGAGCAACGCTTTGAGTTTGCTCTAGTTGTGAACGCTCAAGCCTTTGATGAGTTTGCGACTTCTCAACACTGGGCAGAATATATATCGCCTAATATTGCTTATCAAAATCAGGTGCTGAATAAATTTATTCATCGTTTGGACAATAAAATCCAAGCCGATGACGAGCGCATAGCGCGTGTTGATGCATTTTCATTACTTAAAATCGATGGTTCTGCTTTTGATACAACTTTCATGCCGTCGTTATATGACACAGAGGCAGAAGTTTTACGCTTGGCTAATCCAACAAGCCAACCTTTGGCGATTGGGGACTTTGACTTCTCGCATTATGCCAAATATGAATTTGTTAACGCGCAGGAAGCTATTGTAGCAGCACAGTCTGAGATTGCTCCATATGATATGGTAAGTATTAAACTATGGCGCAATTGATGTTTCGCATTCAGCTCTACTTGTATTCAGTATTGACAGCTATGTGGATCTTTCAATATGAGCCACTGATGGCAGCCAAAAATGTATCGTCTGCCACTAGTCTGCAAGTTTTGACATTTGTGCAACTTATTGTTATTGGCTCAATACTGTTATATAGTGGCATCTTAGAAAGAAGTAAACACAGGAACTCGGTTATTCGTGGGACTCTAATTCTCAGAATAATAATTTCCGCTCTTCTTTTTATTGTTGAGTTTCCTACAGTTTTTATTGTTGGCTTTCTGATCTATCAAGTAGGTGCCGTAGGTTGTGATATTTTTTATGAGAGTTTACTTTTAGAAGAAGCCAGTAAAAAACGTCTTGATTTCGGCAAATATCGTATGTTTGGTTCACTCGGCTATGCTACAAGCGGATTTTTAGTGAGTGGCTTTCTGTTCCTAGAGTTTGAAGTTCCTATTTTATTGATTTTATCCGTGGTGATTAATTTTATCTTACTGTTTCTCAATCTGAAAACACCTTTTTCAAGTCGAAGTAGCGTTGAGCAAGGCTATGATAAAAAGAAGATGAAGTTGCCACTGTCAGCACTTGTATTTATTTTTTGCTGTGCTGTAGTCACGACACTACCAGGATCTTTTGGCTATCTCTTTAATGGCTACTTGCGAGAACAATTTTCTTTACCCTTGCAGCATGTGACCCTATATGTGAGTGTTGCTGTTTTTATCGGTTCTTGCATCTCTGAGGTATCAGCTTTTTATGTAGTGGATCGTTTAATTAGAAAAATCGGAGCGAAGCAAGTCTTATTCATTGGTTTCTTGGCTTCCATTATTCGCTGGGCTCTAGCTATCGTAAGTCCTAATGCAGTATCTTTTGTAGCAACTTATCTTTTTCATGGGATTAATTTTGCTTTCTTATATATCGGTTTTCTGACCTTGCTGAGAGCCAAGTTAGGTAATGAAATTGTAGGGACTTTAACGATGCGCTTTACTTTTATAGCTAATCTTATCGGTGTAGGGCTGGCACAACTTTATGCCTTATCTCTTGAAACTATAGGTGTACGCGGTATTTTAGTCAGCTACTTGCTGATTAGTTTGTTTGCTTTTGGCTTTGTGGTAATCTTTTATAAAAGACTCGCTTCAAATAATGTATGAGGAAAAAGATGGTTTATTTGGTTTTTGATATAGGTGGGACAGCTTTAAAATATGGTTTGCTTTCAAAAGATGGCACTATTATAGAAAAATATTCAGAAGTTATTCCAGAGAGTTATGAGTCATTGTTGGCACGAATGGACCAGTTATGCAAAACGTATCAAAATTTGTCAGGAGTAGCCATAAGTTCACCTGGTATTTTTGACTATGAATCAGGACTTTTAACAACATCCTCAGCTCTTGAATACTTGATTGGGAAGCCTTTTTTAAGGGACTTATCTTTAAGAATTCAGTTGCCAATGAGTATTGAAAATGATGGCAAGTGTGCCTTGCTTGGAGAATACTGGAGAGGGAGTGCACAGGAAGCAAGTATCGCTGCTATGTTTGTCATTGGTACAGCAGTTGGTGGAGCAATATTAATCAATGGAGACATCCATCGAGGAGCACATAAGAATGGTGGAGAGCTGGGGTATATGTTAGTTCAGAACAGGCCTGAAGAGCAGCATTATGCTTCCTTGGGAGGGAAAATTGGTTTTCATGGTTTGCTGCAATATCTCAATCAAAAGGGCTATTCTATCAGAAATGGACTTGAGTTATTTGAAAGGGCACAAGAAAACCAAACGGTAGAAAAACTCTATAAAGAACAACTGAGTTATTTAGTTGTCACTGCTTTGAATTTACAATATTCGCTTGATCCAGAAATTATTGTTGTGGGCGGCGCTGTAAGTCAAAATCCTTATTTTAAACGAATGCTAGATGAAACCATCGAACAAGTTATGGCTAGACGTGCCAATTATATGTTTCCTCGTTTAGTGATTGGAAAGTTTGGTAACGATGCTAATCTTTTAGGGGCTTTATATCATTTTTTGAAGGGAGGTTCTCTTGAAACTTGACCCGCGGGAACGCGCTATCCTTGAGTATATTCATGCTCATCAGACAGTAACCATTTCGGAAATTGCGAAGCATTTGAAAGTATCAAATAAGACTGTTTCAAACACCCTTAAGGCGATCGATTTTTCACTTAAAGGAAGTGATGTGGTACTTATTAGAAAACCAAATGTTGGCGTTTCTTTAAAAGGTTCGGATGAAGCATTTGTGAGGTTACTGGAGGCGGAGCTTGTTAGTGACTTTGTACCAGAGACACAGCAGGATCGTTTGGCTTTTATAGTATTTTCTCTATTGAAGAAAAAGGAAGCTATAAGCAAACAAACTTTTATCCAGCAACTTTTTATCAGTAAGTCAACTCTGGAAAAAGATTTAACGAAAGTTAAACAAATTCTGGAAGAACTGGGGGCGACTTTAACAGTTATTTCTAAAAAAGGTATTTTAATTGAACTTGCAGAAGCAGAACGCCAAAGTATCTTTGTGGCTTGTTTAGATTACTTTTATCATGAAAACTGGAAAATTATCCAAGATGAGGACCGCTTCCTACAAATTTTACAAAATGTTCCTAAAATATTTTTGAGCAAAAATGAAGTAGAAGATTTTAAGCGAATTGCGGACTTATTGACTGATTTCTTAACATCAGAAAAAATAGTTATACGTGATGAGAGCTATCAGTTTTTGCTTCTCTATCTTTTAGCCAGTTCGGAAAAATTAATGACTTTTGATTCTTTTGAGGTGAAAGCTGAAGAAGCTGTACGTAAGTTTTGGAAGAAATTTACTAAGCTTGCAGTGCTTGATTTCTCAGAAGGTGCTGCTACTGCCTTTTCTGCCTTTCTAACTTTGCATAAACAGAAGTCTGAAAAGCATAATGACGAAGAACGAAAAATAAAGAGAATATTAGATAGAATTACAAGAAACTCCAATGAACAGTTATTAGATGTAGTGGTCAATCATATTCGAGAAGCTATTGCCCGTGCACGAAAGGGACGCTCTGTACGCAACCCTAACTTACAAGATATTAAGAAAAATTATGCACTTGCTTTTGAAGACAGTCTCAGCATTGCAAAGGCGCTCCGAGAAAATTTTGAGATACTCTTAACAGAGGATGAGGTTGCCTATATTGCTTTGCATATACAAGTTTTAAAAGAGCATGAAAGCAGTCAAACACCCGTTTTAGCTGTACTCATTAGTGCAAGTGGACAAGGCGTTTTTCAATTTTTGATGGCTCGATTGAGAAAGATTTTTCCTAATATTTTGATTTCGAGAATTCTTACTGTTCAGGAGATAAGTCAAACAGAGATTACGGAAGACTTAGTCTTAACGACTTTGGACTTTAACTTGCCTGGACATCCGGTAATTAAGCTTTCACCGATTTTATCTGCTGAAGACATTGAAAATATTTCTAGCTTCCAAGCTAATTTTTTCCAGAAAAAAGCTCAGATATTCTCAGAAGAGTTTTCAGAGCTTATTTCAGAAGACTTTATTTTCTTAGATGAGAAAATAAACACCATTGGGCAAGCCATCTTGTTCATGGGTCAAAAACTAATCGAAAGAGGTTATGCTGAAGAAGGGTTTATTGAATCATGTTTGGAACGTGAGAAGTTATCCTTTACGTCTTTAGAATCTTTCGCTACACCGCATCCTCTAGATGTTTCGGAGGTGAAAAAACCGATTATTGCTTTTATGCGCGTCAAAGAAGAGCTAACATGGGGAAAAGAAAAAGTGAGGTATGTCTTTCTGATGTGTATTAAAGATCGCTCAATCAAAGAGTTAGAACAAATTTACGGTACCTTACTTAAAATTATAGATTCCTCAGAACACAGCATCCTGCTGAAAGGGAGCGAAAAAGAAATTCTTGAATTTCTCACCGATACGCAGTCTTAGTGACTAATATTATTAAGTTGAGGTGGAATTTTTCCGAAAGTTATAATGTGAAAAGCAACGGATTTTGGTTCTGTATAATCTATGGTGGTAGATGAAAATCTATTGCCATTTTTTGTACAAGAAAAATCATAGGAATTCGATAAAATAGAGTTTCGACACACTTATTTTATAAGGAAAACCTATGACTCATTCAGATTCTATCACATTATTGCTTGACCTCAAAGCCTCAGAGCTTGAATTCCCAACCGAAGATTTCCTTACTTTGGGTTACTCAACTTGTATAGGTATTCATCAAGCACAGATTTTTCATGCAAATTATCGCCCACACAAGACCATCTGTCCGCAGTGTGGAGTCATCTCAGAAGAACGTAAAGTCCATTGCTTACAACACTTCTGACGTGCTACTCACACCCTCAGGACATCGCCCACGTGTCTTGAGATTGACCAAGCCAAAGTTAACTTGTACAGATTGTCAAAGCCTCTTCACCCCTCATCCCTACTTTGTAGAAGCTGGTGCCAAAATTGCCTCAACCGTTCGAGCGGCTGTATTTCTTGATTTCAAGGTCAAAATGGCAATGAAAGATGTGGCAAGACGCTACTTTATCTCGCCTGCCACTTGTTGGAAAATCGTGGATCAAACACCTTTAAAACAACCTTTTAGGCAGCTACCAGAAGTGCTCTGTTTTGACGAATTCAAAGCCACTCAAAATGACGATAATGGGCTTGCCTTTGTCTACGCGGATGGTTTAACACATGACATCTTAGATATTCTAGAATCTCGCAAACAAGCCGACTTAATCAGCTATTTCCTAAAATTCCCACGTCCTGCGCGCTTGAAAGTCAAGGATATCGTCATGGACATGAATGCCTCTTACCCTGGTCTACTCCAGCTTTTTCCTAATGCCCAGCTCATCATTGATGGTTTCCACCTTATCCAGCAATTATAGAGAGCTTTCAATCAACTGCGGATCAAGGAAATGAAGGAATTGAAGAAACTCAAAGGAGACAATGGCAAGGTTTATCGCAAACTCAAGAAATACTGGCGTCAGCTCCTCAAGTGGAACGGCAAGGTCAATTATCAGAACCGTAAGCAATTCCCGCTTTTCAGAGGCGAATGGCGGACAGATGGCGAAGGTGATTGACTATCTTTTGAGCTACTCTCAGAAACTCCAAGAAGCCTACATGGTCTATCAGAACGCTTTTGATGCCTTTGCCAATAAGCAAGCAGAGGGCTTTTTGAGGCTATTGAAACTCTGCCTGAAAGCTTACCAGAGGACTTTAAGAAGAGTTGTCGTTACTTGCTTAAACACAAGCAGGCTATTTCACGAGGCATTATCTCGCCTTACTCCAACGGACCTCTAGAAGGTTCAATAATCTTTGTAAACTCATCAAGCGCATTGCCTTTGGATTTGTTAGATTTGACCACCTCAGAAAACGGATTTTACTCCAACAAATTCTCACAAAGCGTAGCTAAAAAAGCCATCAAAAACTGATGACTTTCTCCTGTTTTTAAACTCATTTTATCGCTTTACCACCGCAGAGTAGACAGAACTCGGATTTTATGCCGTTGCTTTTTAACTCATTTTAGATGATTTACAGATCAATCTTTTCAATATGTCAAACAAAATAAATTAAATTAAAATGAAATAAAGTAAAGTAAAGTGTATGAGGCGGGGATTAATAGTTAAATTCATTAAAGTATTTGGAAACTTTTTTTGCTTCCTCCTTTGTATTATAGTCAAGTTTTGGCTGTAATAAAACAATTTGCAATACTCGCCTCACATACTCATCCATTATAATCGCTGTATGCTCAATTTCGTCAGAAGAATAAGTAACTTTGTTACCATGAGTTTGTTTGCTTCTTATTCTAAAAGCCATTTTAATAGTATCTAGAAGCTCTTGGTTTTTTCTTGCTTCTTTTCAAAAGTTTGAAGCTTAGTCGAATATGCAAATATATTTGAAATATTATTTTCATCCCCTTTATTTAGCTTTAACAAATTTGTAGTTATATTTTTTAGGGCTTTCTCTATTTTAGTACTCTTCATTCCTTCAAGAGCATATACACATTGTAAAACTTGCATATAAAAATCAATTTTTACAGGTAGGTGCCCACTTCTTCGGGCAAACTGCAAATTTAATAATGCTCTAATAAAACTCGATTCCTTACTTCTATCTAATTTATCATTTTCTATAGTAGATGCTCTTTCAGAATGATGTATGACAGGGGGAGCGTCAGATAGAGGTTTAGTCATTATTGGATACAACAAAAAATAGTTTTTTTCGACCTGCTTTATTTCCTCCTCTGTTAAAGCAATTGCTTTTCGCTCCCCATTTGCTAGAGTATACGGCATTTCTATACGTATATGACTTTGATAACCACTTTTAGTAATAAAATAAGTATTATTTTCTTGTACACATGAATCTTTGACAAGCCAAATTGCTGTAGATAAAATAATAATGTTTTTATATTGCCTAGAAAAAAATAAATGGTATATATCGTCAACCTTTTGTTTTGCAGCAGTATTGTTATTTTTAAAGATATCTAATCCAATTTCGTAAAGTGATTTCTCTATCTCATGAGGGAGCTTAAATGTAAAACAAATACTTGTTTTTTCTTTGAATTCATTTAGTCTCAATAAACCATAATTTTGTTTAAAGGCTTTTTCCAATTTTTTATTTTTTTTTAAACAATGATTGATTGGATAAGACTTCAACTTTTTCAAAAGGTAATGTCTTCTCTACATGACTGTCTAAAAATAAAAGATTTCTATGTATATTGAGATAACTAATTTCCATAGTGATATAATTCATGCTATTCTCTCCTAAATCAGAATATTGTTATTTTATTATTCTCATTGTATCATAGTGTGTAAAGTGGAAATTCCAGAAAAATAAAAAAGTTCATTTCATCCTTAATTTTACTGATAAAAACGTCTAAATTCCTGCGCCAAATCAGTAAATGCCGAGGTCAAAATCTCATCCTTATCCTGAGTTGCAGTACCTTCTGCCCGCACCAACTGAAAGTCGTCAAAACCCATCATTTCTTGGAAGATTGTTTGCATATAGTGTGGTGCAATATCGACAGATTTATAAATATTGTCTGCTGTATAGACCGAGCCGCTGGCAAAAAGCATGAGCACCTTATAGTTGTCTTTCATCAAGCCTTCTGAAACTTTTCCTTGCTCATCTGGCGCAGCAAGATAACGGAAAGTTTCACGGGCAATCATCAGGTTATCAATATAGTCCTTCATACGTGAGGTGATGTTGAAGTTATGTAAAGGCGTGGATACAATGATTCGTTGGTGAGCCTTAAACTGTTCTAATAAAAAGTTACTGCGTTCAGCAATTTTACTTTCAGAGGGGCTTAGTTCCTTACCGGCTGCTTGTTTATCCCAAACATCCCAGAGTGAGTCGGACTCAATGCGTGGAATGTCTTCCTCATAAAGGTTCACAATGGTTAGGTCATTTTCTGGAAAATGTGTGTGGTAAAGTTCCAGAAATTTATCCTGCAGCTGAACAGAAAAATGTTCATGATTTGCAAAGTCTGGATGTGCGTTGATTACTAAAGTTTTCATAAATAAAATCTTCTTTCTTTTGATATACTTAGTATACAACGAAATAGTGTCAAAATGAGTCACTATTAAAAACGGAGAAAATAAAATGGATAAATCAGTACGTCTGAACCAAGAACTCATCTATCTCAGCGACAAACATGAGTTTCAACTCAAAGACCTCATGCAAGAATTTAATATTTCACGGCGGACAGCTTTACGGGATGTTGAAGCTTTGGGGCAAATGGGTCTGGCCTATTACTCCGAAACGGGAAAACATGGCGGCTATAAAATCATCAATCAAAAATTATTACCCCCTGTTTACTTTAATAGTGACGAGATTCATTCGATTTTCTTTGCTTTATCTGCACTGCGGCAACTGTCCAGCACCCCTTTTGAAAAATCTTATGAACAAATCCAACAAAAGTTATCTGCACTTTTGCCTCAAGCCCAGCAAAAAGAAGTGGATAAACTTCTGAAAGTCGTGCATTATTATAGTGTGCCACCGATTAATCCACCGAAAGCTTTGGCTTTGATTTTGCAGTCGATTTTGGAAAGTAAGGTTGTTTCGCTGACTTATACCCAGTATGAAAGGACAGAACTTCATTTACAATTTAATGAAATTTTTTATCGGGATGGGATTTGGTTTTCCAGTGCTTATGATATATTTGCGGAGCAGTGGGGCACTTACCGTTGTGATTATATGGTTGATGTTGTCCTTGAAGAACGTTTTAAGCAGACTTATACGCTGGCAGAACTTGATGACTTTCAAAAAACATATGAAAGTGAGTTTCACAATATCCCCTTTCGTTGTCGCTTGACGCAGTTTGGTAAGGAGTCTTTCTTAAAACACCGTTATCCTAACATGGAGTTGGAGGAAGTCGACGGTATTTTTTATATGACAGGCGGTTATCACGAGACAGAGTTAAACTATATGGTGCATTATTTAACCTCTTTTGGTAAACACTTGGTGGTCGAAGAACCACCACAACTGAAAAAAGCTTACTTGAATCACTTAAAAGAGATGCTTTTACTGCTAGAGTAAGTTTTTTATGTTTCTCATAGCTATTGGGAATCAGATTGTAAATCTTTTTGCTCTCGCCTATCTTTGTGCTAAAATAAATTTATAACGAACAGGAAGGAGTGCAAACCATGACAGCATCAATGAAAATCTGGAATAAACTCTAAAATTGCATATTTTTAGGGTCTGTAATCAGAATTTCAAGGGTGTGGTCTGCACTTTTTAGAAATTATTAAGAAAGCGGGCAACCGCTTTTTTCTGTGTCTTCATACGGCCCTTCAGAACATATTTGGAGGAAAAAGATGCCTTTAGCACTAGAGATGAAAAATGTTAGATTGAGTTTTAAAGACCAAGATATTTTAGAGATGGAACACTTGACGGTTTATGAGGGAGAAAAGATAGGAATAATCGGTGCCAATGGGCAAGGAAAATCAACTTTGCTACAGCTTATTGCGGGTCAGATAAAACCTGATTATGGGAGGGTTGAGCGGTACATTGATATTGAATATCTGAGACAAGTTGGCGGAGAAGCTAGGGGTGCCCTTGACTATGAGTGGTTATCACGGATGCAGGTGCCAGCTCAGGCTTATGAAAACTTGTCTGGTGGGCAGCAGCGTAAGTTTATGCTCAGTCAAGTTTTAGCACACTATCCTCAAGGTTTATTATTAGATGAACCAACCACGCATTTGGATAAAGAAAGTATTGAAGAGTTGGTTAAGGAAATCCAGTATTACTACGGCACTGTACTTATCGTGTCCCATGATCGTTCTTTTTTTAACGCCACAGTACAGAAGATATGGGAAGTCGCCGAGGGACAAGTGACGGTCTATAGCGGCAACTATCAGAGCTATGTCCAAGAAAAAGAGAAGGCTGCCCTAGAGGTTGTGCGCTATAATGAGAAGCTGGCAAAGGAAAAAGTACTTTTAGAGCGTGCCATTGCCACGAAAGAAGCTAAAATAGCCAAGCAGGCAGACAATGTCGCTAAAAATTTGAAACGTGCGATAAAGCCTGACCGCTATTCGGCAACCAAGTCCAAAGACAGTGTACAAAAGGCAGCCCAGCGACAAGTGAAAGCCATGAACACAAGGTTAGACAAGCTTGGCGACTTTGAAAAGCGAGAAGAAGAGCGAGAACTCAGATTTCCTCTCCCTCAGAGTCTCGTCTTGCACAACAAATTTCCCATCATGGCAGACAGGTTGACAGTAAAAGCAGGCGAAGCAATCCTGCTGGACAAGGTTGATTTCCAGTTTCCTCTAGGAAAAGTGATTGCTCTTTCAGGGCCAAATGGTTCGGGAAAATCCAGTCTGTTGCGAAAAATTATGGCGGGAGATGAACACCTGACTTTATCGCCAAAGTTGAAAATAGCCAGTTATGGGCAGCTGGATTATGAGCTTCAATCAGAGTTGCCTTTATTGCAATATCTGACTGGGCAGAGTGATTACGATGAGCCTTTCATTCGTAGCCTTCTCGTACAGTTAGGCTTTAATCACAGTCAGATGCGAACAGCGGTCCATAAATTATCCGGTGGGCAGGCGACAAAAGCTGTTTTGGCACACACCTTTATCCAACCCGCAAATCTCTTAATCCTAGACGAACCGACGAACTTTATTGATTTAGAAACAATAGAAGCCTTGGAAAAGTTTATCAAAAGCTATCCGGGAACAATCATTTTGACTTCACATGACAAAGCTTTTGTGGAAAAAGTGGCAGATGTTCACTATGAGATTTCAGAAAAGAAATTACGCCAAGTTGACTGAGAGGGAACTTACAAAATCCAAATCAGTAGCTGTAAGCCCTTTCTTGTGATAAAATAAAGATAAAAATTTCTCTATACAGAAAGGGGTTATTATGGCTCATGTACATCCTTATATCACGCTCAACAATACGAAAGAGGCGTTGGTTTATTACGAAAAAGTTTTAGGGGCGAAAAATATTCACCGTGTACCTGTTGGTACAGAACAAGCAGCAGATTTTGGTGTTTCAGCCGATCAAGCCTCAGAGATGACCATGCACAGTCAGTTTGATATTTTAGGCGTAACGATTATGGCTGCGGATAATTTTAAAGGGGAAGAGTTAGGCTATAGCGGTGTTTCTATCATGTTGGATGTGAATGCAGAAGATGCGGAAGCCATGGCAGAAGCTAAAGCTTTTTGGAAACATCTGTCGGAGAGCGGTCAAGTGACAGTCAATATGGCTTTTGAAGAACAGTTTTGGGGCGGTGCTATGGGTGATTTTACTGATAAGTATGGTGTGCACTGGATGTTGCACGCACAACCTTACTCCAAAAATGCTGTCAGATAAAACACAGTTATACGTCGTGCGAGTTTAGCCCCATTAGCTGCTCTATCTGCCTTGCTCTATATCTATATAAAGCGAAATTAAAGAAAGGACTTGCGCGAACAAGTCCTCTTTAAAACCGTATGAAGAATGGTAGCATTTCATTATTCTATAAATAACGTCATTGCTAAAGTTAGGCGTTATTTTTTATGTTCATCGTTGACTTTCAAAAGGAAAAATATGAGAGAATACAGTCTTTTTTCTAGTTCAAGTTTATTTTTTCTAAAGTGCTTGAGTCAAGTTGTTTTTATATATAATCCTACTTTAACTGAAACTTCTAGCTGAAATAAGTTTGAAAAAGTGCTATAATGATTGAGCTATGAACGGAATTCTGAATGTATATAAAGAAGCAGGTTGGACATCTTTTGATGTCGTGGCAAAGCTGCGTGGGATATTAAAAACAAAAAAAATAGGACATGGAGGGACTCTTGATCCCCAAGTAACAGGCGTTCTTCCTATCGCAGTAGGAAAAGCAACAAGGCTTTTAGAGTACATGGAAGAGGCAGGAAAAGTCTATGAAGGCGAAGTGACTTTAGGATTTTCGACAGAAACTGAGGATGCGGAAGGCGCAGTTGTCGAGGTAACGAAAGTGCCTACACATCTATCTTGTGAAACCGTTGATGCTGCAATGGCAAAGTTTTTAGGTGACATCCAACAAGTACCACCGATGTATTCTGCTGTTAAAGTAAAGGGCAAACGTCTTTATGAATATGCGCGTGCTGGAGAGAATGTTGAACGACCTATACGTCAAGTGACGATAAAAGAATTCGTGCGTACAAGTCCAATAAGCTTTGAGGAAGATTGTGCTCGTTTTACTTTTCGTGTGACTTGCAGCAAGGGAACTTACGTTCGCACACTTGCTGTAGACCTATCTGCTGCTTTAGGTTATGCAGGACATATGTCAAAACTGCAAAGAACATCTGCCAATGGTTTACAGATTGGCGATGCATTAACCTTAGGGCAAATTGAAGAATATGTGAAACTGGAAGAAGTTGGGCAGATACTGCAGCCAAAAGAAGTCGCTGTATCTGACTTGCCTCGTATTGACTTAAGTTCTGAACAAGCAGAAGCAGTACGTGTCGGCAAAAAATTTGAACTGTCTGATTTTGCCAATATAGAAGCAGACAAAAAAGTGGCCTTGTTTTACAAGGACAAACTCCTCGCTGTTTATATGAAACATCCCGAAAAATCAGGAATCCTAAAACCACATAAGGTAATAAATTAAAATGAAAACTTTGTATTTTGACGAAATTGAAAATTGGAATGAACCGACTGTCCTTGTTTTAGGCTATTTTGATGGTTTGCACCGAGGACATCAAGCTCTTTTTGCAGAAGCAAAAAAACTCGCAGCAGTTTTGAATTTGAAAATTGCTGTCTTAACCTTTCCAGAAAAACCAACGCTCATTTTTCAAAAGTTTGAACCTGACATGCTATTGAAATTAACCAGTGACAAGAAACGAGAAGAACTTTTTGCAGAAAATGGTGTAGATTATCTTATCTTTAAGGATTTTACTTCTTGTTTTGCCAAACAAACTGCAGAGGAATTCTCCAAGAATGTTCTCGATAAATTCCTGCCTAAAGTTGTTATCACAGGCTTTGATCATAAGACAGGCTCAGATATGACACAGCTCAAAGGCAATGATCAGTACAAAGTTGTTGTTGTTCCAGAGGTTTCTGATGAAAAAGGAAAAATCTCATCTACACGTATTCGTGAGTTGGTGAAAACGGGAGATATTGCGTCAGCCAATGCACTTTTAGGTTATCCCTATGAAATCACTGGAATTGTTGTGCATGGTTTTGCTCGTGGTCGTACGATTGGTTACCCAACGGCGAATTTAGCCATAAAGGACTTCATTCATATTCCGTCTCCAGGAGTTTATACTGTCGATGTCTTATTACAGGGGGAACGTCAAAGAGGATTCGCTTCAATCGGCTACAACGAAACTTTTAACGGTAAAGAAAAGACAGTAGAAATTCATATTTTCGACAAGGATCTGGATCTCTATGGAGAAAAACTAACCGTCCTTTGGTTGGATAAGATTCGTGACATGATTAAATTTGAAAGCGTCGATGCTCTAATTGCTCAGATGAAAGAGGATGAAAAAAAAGCACGTCAATATCAAGAAAAGTAAAGAGAGTCTTATTTGGAATAAGGCTTTTATAAATCTGTCTTTTGCGAAAATGGAACATTAATCTTAGCAGAAAGTTTCAGATTGTGATATACTTAATAAGAACAATTTTTAAGGAGAACATTAATAATGTCACGTAAACCTATTATCGCTGGTAACTGGAAATTGAATAAAAACCTCAAAGAGGTTAAAGAATTTATCGCAAAGATTGATGGCAAATTGCCAACAGAAGACAAAGTAGATGTTGCTATTGCAGCACCTGCACTTTACCTTGTATCAATGGTGCAAGAACGCGGAAATAACCCACTTAAAGTTGCAGCTGAAAATGTTTACTTTGAAAATTCAGGGGCTTTCACTGGTGAAATTGCTCCTGCTATGCTTGCAGCTGAAGGTATCGAATACTCTATCATCGGTCATAGTGAACGCCGTGAATATTTCCATGAAACAGACGAAGACATCAACAAAAAAGCGAAAGCGTTGATTGAAGCTGGTGTAACACCAATCCTTTGCTGTGGTGAAACACTTGAAACTTTTGAAGCTGGTAAAACAGCAGAGTGGGTTTCATCTCAAATCGAAGCCGGTCTTGCTGGTATTGACGGTAAAGATGTTGCGAACATGGTTATCGCTTACGAACCAATCTGGGCTATCGGTACAGGTAAAACTGCGACAGCTGAAATCGCTGACGAAACTTGTGGCGTTGTTCGGTCAACTGTTGAAAAACTTTACGGTAAGGAAGTTGCAGATGCAGTACGTATCCAATATGGGGGTTCTGTAAAACCTGAAACAGTTGCTGAACTTATGTCTAAAGAAAATATCGATGGTGCCTTGGTTGGCGGTGCTTCACTTGAAGCAGATTCCTTCCTTGGTCTGCTTGAAATTTACAAATAATTGATGGAAAGAGAAACTCGTAGGAGTTTCTTTTTTTCGCAGATTTTAAGAGGGAGTGGCATAATAAAACTGTCTGGGTCTCGGATTTTTTATACGTTTATCTTACTTTCTGAAATTTATTTTATTTAATAGATTAAAATGTTACAATAGTGTAAAAGAGGTGATGTGAATGACAGATATAGAATATTCCTATGCCGTTTTAGACATCTTAGAGCAGCTTCAAGAAAATATTCGTAAGCGAGATAACTTAAAACGTGAGGCAAGAAAAAAACAGACAGAAGAAGCAGCAACGATGGCAATGTTGTTTTCCCTTATTATACCTGCTACACTTCTCATTATATTTGTCATTATTGAGACAACCGATTTAATTTCAGTAGCTACTTTTGGGGAAACTTTGGATAACCCTTACATTGTGATTGTTGGCATCTTGCTTTTATGCTCATCTTTTGCTGTATATTCTTATCTCTTTGTAATGCACAGCTGGCGCCAAGGATGGATAAAATTTGGAGCGAAGCGCGTTAAAAAAAGAGTCTATCAAGCCATGAACGATCAGAAAAATGAGATAGGCTTAGAGCTTAAAAACATTTTAGAATCAAGCCTGTTGATGCATTCACGTATTCCAGATAAGTTTTTATCTGTAAGGTCAGTTACTTTTTTAATCCGAACACAGGAAAGCAATCCAGAGATGACTCTAGAAAATGCAATCAGTAAGTTGGAGCAAGATATTAAAAATAAAGACAGTGCACACGTTCTTTTGAGAGAAGATGAGTTATCAATGATTGAAAGAGAACGGCAAAATCGCTATCTTAATTTCTTGGCTGAAATTTTTGAATAAGTATAGAAAGTAAAAGAAAAGAGATGAACAGTAAAGAAAAAGAGGTGCAGTCTGATGCGACAAAAGATTTTGTCAAAGATAAGTATTTTGAAGGAGGAAATTTTTTACTTAAATTACGTCAAACCTTGGTTACTCTAGCCTTTTGGTGGATGATTATCTTCCCACTTTTGACTTTGATAAACTCCATCTCCAGACAGCGGATTTGGAGAAATATCTATCGTTGGACTTGGGCAGATGGTCTGTTATTGGCTCGTGACCTTTTTATCATGGTGATTCTCTCCCTGCTCGTTTTTATTATTATTGGAGGATTTTTTCTACTGAGAAATAACCGTAATTTGAAAAAAATTTATCCGGAGAGAAAAACATACGATGAAGAACGTGCCACGGCCCGTTGTGCAATTTTGGAAGAAGCTTATGCTGAAAGATTTGGGGATAGGGAATTTCGTGAAAATGTCGATTATTATTCTGTCGTTCCTGAAAAAAATCTAGACACAGGCTTTGCTCATGAACGTTTCAAGGACGGAGGTTATCCTTATGAGTGATTCTATACTGCAGAATCTATTTTGGGTGCTTGTCTGCTATCCTTTGATTGGCGCAGTAGGTTGGACCATTGGAGGAATTTATTACCGTTATTTCTACAGGGGACGAAACCGTAAGTTCCACCCAATCATAGCAGCAGAGCAACCGATGGTTTCAATCATGATTCCTGCACATAATGAAGAAGTGATGATTGAGGAAACCATTGAGTATCTGATGAATGAGCTCAACTATGAAAACTATGAGGTACTGGTGTGTGACGATGGCTCCTATGATATGACCTCGGAAATTCTCGCCTCTCTCGCTTTCCGCTACTCGAACCTCAGAGTGCTTCATGTGGAGAAAAATAAGGGAAAAGCACACGCTTTTAATATTGGAATATCTTTTTGTAAGGGTGAATTCGTTCTTTCAAATGATGCGGATACTGTACCTGAGCCAGATGCACTCATCAAGTATATGAATTATTTCATGGATCCGGCTTATCAAAACTGCGCTGCCGTAACGGCCAATATGGATGTTCAAAACCGTTCACTCCTATTAGAAAAGTCGCAGACGGTTGAATTTTCATCCATTGTAGGGATTATCAAGCGAAGTCAATTAGGTCTTTTAGGATCTATGTATGCTTATTCTGGTGCCAATACAATGTATCGCAAAGCTGCTGTTTACGATGCGGGCCTCTTCCGTCAAGACAGGGCAACAGAAGATATTTCCATTGCTTGGGATCATCAGTTGAATGGCTGGCAAGCCTTGTTTGACCCCGATATCATGTTTTATATGAATGTGCCAAGCACTTTGGAAATGCTTTATAAACAACGGAAACGTTGGGCCAAAGGTGGAATTGAAGTTTATTTTACTAATTTTTTCAAGGTTTTTAAACATCCGTTAAAGCATATCAGTCAAGTGGTAATGATGATTGATCAAACGGGCTCTATCTTATGGAGTTTCCTTTATTGCTTTGGGCTTTTCTATATGCTCTTCCGTTTTTTCTGGTTAATACTCAGCCAGCAAACAGAAGCGCTGTTGCACTATGTTGACATGATATTTGTCTTTTACTCCTTTATGGCGATTGTGGGTTCATGGCAGCTTTTTGCAGCTTTAGTTATGGACAATCATGCCAAGAAATTGAAATATCTGTTCTTTGCGCCTGTTTATATGCTCTGGTATTGGCAGGTCAATACTCTGACCATCATCACAACTTTCATCCCAGCTCTAAAAGCAGTCATGGGACTTCAAGGTGAGGGAACTTGGGTAAGTCCAACACGTACTAAGATGAAAGATTAAAAAAGTAAAAGTACTTTACTAAGACATAGAAATGTTGCCTTAGTGGGGTATTTTTTTCTTTTATAGAAGCTTATTTTCAGTGATTTTTTAAAGTGTTCAGTTTTTCCTGGAGTAAATTTTCTTAAAATTGGTCTTCCTGTAAAAGTATATTCGTGTTAAAATGTAACCGTATTCAAAAATGGGAGGAGGTCGTAATGAAAGGAGAAATTCCTAATAGCCAGCAGCGCAAATTTGTTATCTTGGAACGCTTAATGAATCAGGAACATTTGAGCTACAAGAAGCTTTCTGAGGAGTATTTTGTCTCAAGAAGCAGTATTGCCAATGATATATCATACATAAAAAAACTGCTGGGACCTGAAGAGATAAAAATGACCTTTGATAATTCAGGGACTTATCTCAAAGCTACCGAGGTACAATTTCAAAAAATAATAAAACAAATTATACTGGCTGCCTTATCAGACGAAAAAAGGAATTACTTTATCGATGATATTTTATTGTCACAGATATCCACCATTTTTTACCAACTTCTGAGAGAAAGAAAACTTGATATTTCGGAAAGTTATGGGCAAAATATAGTCGTTTCTATCGCTGTTATGGTACAGCGAGGGAAGGCGGGAAAGTACATTGAGATCCAAGAAAGGGATAAGTTAGAAGAACTGATATCCGGCTTTAATATTTATCCCTTTACCCATGATTTACTTCAAAAAATTGAAAATGCAGGAATTTACCAATTTTCTTTGGAAGAGGTTCAGCATCTTAGTCATATTATTGCAGGCAGCGGATGGAATATTTTCGAAAGTCAAGACAGTGTGCCCCTTAAGTTTCGTAAAGAAACTGAACGTTTTATAAAAAGAGTTTGTGAAAATATCGATATAGATATTTTCAGTGATATACGCTTACAAGAAGAACTTGCTGTCCATCTCTACCAACTTTTATTACGCACGGAGGCGCAAAATTCAGTACACAATCCTTTGACTGAGGAGATGAAAAAACGCTATCCTGCGCTGTACGGTATTGTCTGGTTAGCTTTGCAGGATTTTGATAAGCAATATCCGCTTGAACTCTCTGATGATGAATTAGGTTTTATTGTTATTCATTTTCAAGCAGCGATTGAACGTGTGAAAAGAGTAAATAAAATCTTGCTTGTCTGTCCAAATGGTGTTGGGGCAAGTTCTTACATTTCTGCCAAAATTGCTCATATTCTACCAAGTAGCACCAGTATTGAAACGGTATCAGTGACTCATCTAGAGAATGTTGATATGAGTAAGGTTGCATTTATTGTGACGACAATGGATTTGCCTAAGGTAGAAAAAGCAGTTGTCAAAGTTACGACCATGCTTACGGCTAAAGATATGAAAGCCATTATGAATCAATTTATAGATTTTATTGAGGAGGAAAAGAAGCAAGATTTACTGCTAGAAAATGTAAAAAAAGTGGATCTTTTTGATCACATTTATTTTTTAGACTTAAAGACTCGAGAAGAAGTTTTGAACTATCTGATTGCGCAGCATGAATTTGATGATGCCCATCAAAAAGCTAACTTTATGCTGTCACTCTGGGAGTCAGAAAAAATCGGAACCTATTTAGAAAATGGATTTGCTTTGCCACATGGTAGTCCAAAATATGTTAACAAGAAGAATATTTCGGCTGTAGTATTGAATAATCCAATCAGCTGGGGAGGAAAAGATGTAGATATTATAGTCTTACTTATGGTACCGGAAGATTATAAAACAATGGAACCTGTGATGAAGATGATTATCCGAGGGATGAGTGACAAGGAGTGGTTTATTTCTAAGATGATAGAAGAAAGGAAGGTTTAAATAGAATAAAAGTCATGAAAAAAAGAGAAAAAGAAATTTTCAATCCTTATATTCAATTCAAAGACAAGGTCGAAACCTGGCAAGAGGCCATACAGTGTGCTGCTCAACCACTTTTGGAAAACGGACTAATTGAAGAACGCTATATCGATGCGATGATTCAGAATGTGATTGAACACGGCGAGTATATTATACTCGTACCGAAAGTGGCTTTACCTCATGCACGTCCAGAGTCAGGTGCAAAGGGGACAGCAGTGAGCATTTTACGTTTAGAAAAGGCTGTAGCATTTAGCGAAACAGAGGATGTATCATTGATTATCTGTTTAGCTACCAGAAACAATACAGAGCATCTGGAACTGCTGACACAACTTTCTTCCTTGATTGATGATGAAGAAAAAGTGGAGTTATTGTTAGGAATTAAAGAAAAACAAGCTTTTATTGAAAAAGCAAATGAAATTATTCAGAAGGAGACTTAGAAGATGTTAAAAGTAATTACAGTATGTGGAAATGGTATAGGAAGTAGCAACTTACTTGCTATGAAAGTGAATCAAATTGCAAAGGCAAATGGAATCGAAGTTGATGCAAGACCAAGTGACTTTAACGCAGCGATGGGAGAAGCAGCTGATTTATTTGTTACGGTTGATGAATTTGCCAACCAGTTCCCTGAGGGGAAAAAGGTAGCAGTTGTACGTAGCTACGTGAATAAAAAACAAATTACAGAAGATGTTCTTCCTGTTTTGCAAGAGATTGTGGCAGAAAAAGAATAACTTCAATTGTCTATAAATAACTTTAGGAGGATTAAAGGTGATATTTTTAGAGTTTGTTAGAGATCTATTCAGTGAACCAGCGTTTCTGATTGGTATGGTGGCCTTTGTTGGTCTGCTTGCATTAAGAGCGCCGGCGCATAAAGTTATGACTGGGACTCTAGGTCCGATTCTTGGCTATTTGATGCTTGCAGCTGGTGCAGACGTTATCGTAGGGGCGATGGATCCCTTGTCCAAGATGATTGAAAAAGGTTTCAACATTACAGGAGTCATTCCAAATAATGAAGCGGTTGTCGCAACAGCGCAGGATATTTTGGGAGTTGAAACAATGTCCATCCTTATCGTTGGACTGGTAGTTAACCTCTTGATTGCTCGCATTACACGTTATAAATATATTTTTCTGACAGGACACCACTCATTCTTTATGGCTTGTTTACTTTCAGCTGTGCTTGGTGCTCTCGGCTTTAAAGGTGCAATGCTTGTGGCCACTGGAGGATTCTTTTTGGGAGCATGGAGTTCGATTTCTCCAGCGATTGGCCAAAGATATACTCTCAAGGTTACAGATGGTGATGATATTGCGATGGGACATTTCGGATCAGTTGGATACTATATTTCGGCTTGGATTGGAGGACTAGTGGGCAAAGGCTCTAAATCTACAGAAGATATTCAAGTTTCGGAAAAATTTGGTTTTTTACGTAATACCACAATTTCAACTGCATTGATTATGATCATTTTCTATCTGGTTTCTGCAATCGCAGCTGGATCAGACTTTGTAATGACACTATCGGGTGGACAATCTCCTTACTTATTTGCTATCATTAGTGCCCTCAAGTTTGCTGTTGGAGTTGCCATTGTTTATGCTGGTGTTCGTATGATTTTACAAGACTTACTCCCTGCATTTCAGGGCATTGCTGAAAAGATTATTCCGAATGCTGTACCAGCAGTTGACTGTGCGGTATTCTTCCCTTACGCTCAAACTGCTGTAATCATCGGCTTTATCTCAAGTTTTGCTGCAGGATTGGTTGGTATGGCGATTCTGGGAGCTGTTGGAGGAGTGCTTATCATTCCAGGGCTTGTTCCACATTTCTTTTGTGGCGCGACAGCCGGTGTTTATGGAAATGCGACAGGAGGAAGACGAGGGGCTATCGTTGGTGCATTTGTCAATGGACTGGCAATCACCTTCCTTCCAGCATGGCTTTTACCAGTCTTGGGAAATCTAGGATTTGCTAATGCTACATTTGGTGATTTTGACTTTGGTACGATTGGTATACTTCTTGGTCGTGTTGGTGGAACATTTGGTCAAATGGGTATCTGGTTACTTGTAGCTTTTACTGTGCTTGTATTATTCCTCCCAAGCGTCTTGAGACCCTCAAAACGTGCGATAAATAATGTTGAATTTGAAGGAGAAGAAAAATGAAATTTGATATTGAGATATATTCTGATGGAGCCGTAATTTCAGACATGCTGGCAATGAAAGAAAAAGGACTTGTAACGGGATTTACAACGAATCCCTCGCTCATGAAAAAGGCAGGGATTACGGATTACATAGCTTTTGCGCGTGAGGCCTTGGATAAGGTTGAGGGGTTGCCTATCAGTTTTGAAGTTTTTGGAGATGATTTTGAAACTATGGAAAAAGAGGCTCTCCTCATGGCTGAGTTGGGTGAAAATGTTTTTGTGAAAATTCCTATCACAAATACTTTAGGAGAATCCAGTGTACCGTTGATTAAAAAACTCTCTGCTCAAGGTTTAAAGTTGAATGTGACAGCTTTAATGACTGAAAAGCAGGTAGAAGATACGGTTGAAGCTCTTGCGCCAGATACTGAAAATATAATTTCGGTCTTTGCAGGTCGCATTGCAGACACAGGGATTAACCCGAAACCTTTGATGAGAAAGGCGCTAGACATTTGCCGCCAAAAAGAAGGGACTAAACTGCTCTGGGCTTCAACACGTGAAGTTTATAATATTATCCAAGCAGAAGAACTTGGGGCTGATATTATCACTGTACCACCAGCAATTCTCGACAAATTAAGCATGTATCATATGGATTTGGAACAACTTTCGCTTGATACTGTAAGAATGTTTAACAAGGATATAAAAACACTTGGCTTTACAATATTAGACTAGATTAAATCAAAAAACGCTTGAAAATTTTTCAAGCGTTTTTGCTTTGTGCTCATAATGCACAGCTATTCATCAGGAAATTCATTCCCTCTTTTTCAGATAATCAGAATAATATTCTTTAAGCAAATTGATGATTTGCTTGCCGATTAAATAATAGTCTTCGGTAGGAAGATTGGCTTGAGAAATGCGAAGTGTGCCACTCGAAGCTCCAAAACCTGTACCATCCATTAAAACGACACCATTTTTATCTGCCAGATTGAGCAGAAACTCAAGGTAATCAAAGTTCTCCTCGAGATAAGTCCGGAATTTTTTACCAAAACGAATTTCAGCTAAATGGTAGATATCAACCAGCGTATAGTATTTGGCATTTTCTTTAGAATTATCAGGCTCTAATTTCATTGCTTTGAGCAAATCTTGATAGCGTTCATCGATAAGAGACTCGCAGGCCTCAAAGTAAGGATCCGTTTCCTTACGATGGATCAAGTGTGTGAAAGCAAAGAGCACTTCCATGATTTGCTGAGGTGTTGAGAGTCCAGCCGTATGATAAAGCCCAACAGAACGAGAGTCAGCAACGATGCGTTCAATGAAAGGCAATTCTGCTGTATCATGAGTAACAATATCATAGCGTTTATCTAGCTTCTCAATGTCTTCAGGATCAAGTTCAGAAATGAGACGATCAAACACATTATCTTCTTGCATAGCAATAAGACCTAAACGCCAACCTGTTGCCCCAAACAGTTTTGAGAAAGAGTAAACCAAGATTGTATTATAAGGGGCAACGCTGTAAACAGATTGGAAATCTTGGACGAAAGTTCCATAGACATCATCTGTAATAATAATCAAATTAGGGTTTTTTTCAACAGCACGTTTCAAGGCTTGAAGTGTTTCTTGATTGAAAGCTTTAGACCCTGGATTTGACGGGTTTACTAAAAAGAACGCTTTAATATCAGGATCAGATAATTTTTCAATTTCTGTTTCTGGAATGTTCCAATGATCACTTTCATCAGAAGTTATGAGTGTTTCTACCAGGTTAAATTCGCTCAGTCCAGGCAACTGCAAATAAGGGGTAAAAATAGGTGTATTGATAGCAATTTTGTCACCAGGAACAACCAGTTTATTACGCTTAAGTGAGTTGAAAATATAGACAATAGCTGCTGTTCCCCCTTCTGTCGGGAAAATCTGTGTCTTATCTTCGAGATGAACGCCATTATAGAGGATTTTCTCCATAAAACGATTCAGTATAATTTCTGTATTTTTCAAACAACGGCTGGGCACCGGATAGTTGTTTCCAATGGCACCATCGATAAACTCTTTAATCACTTCGTCAATATTGAGTTTGAGATCAATCTCGATATAGTCCATATAGTCCATCACATCAATCAAAAACTTATCGATCTCATCATCATCGGGTTCTAGAAAGGCCTCAAATCTTTGCCCAATCCCCTTTAACGTCGTGTAACCAGCCATGTCGGTTTTTTCGATGGTACGAAGGGAGTCTTTGATACCAAATTCAATCAGACGATTGAAAGCCAGGCGTGCTTTTGTATTAATCCAGTTTGGATTACCACGTCCAGCATTTAAAAAGATATTGTCTTTCTTATTTTTTTCTGCCAGTTTAAGCATTTCAAAGCTGACTTCAAATGCTCCTAAACCAGTGTAGTCAGTAATGGTAACTTCTTTTTCCATATGTTCTCCCAGCTGAATTTATTGAACCTTTGCTATTAATTATAACATAATAAACAAAAACAATTTGACTAAAATAGTATAAAATGATAAAATTTTTGCTTGTTTTTTGTTACAATAGAACGATATGAGTTTTTTTGAATCCGAGAATATCTGACTTTTTCCATCCAACTTCTCTTATTCAATATTTTGGGACTCTTGATTCGAGAAATTAGGAATAGGAGATAGACTTGGAACAAGTAAGGAGCTTAAACAGAATATGAAGAGGAATAAAAGTGAGTAAAAATAAAGCAACAGCAGCTTATATCCATATCCCTTTTTGTTCACATATTTGTTATTACTGTGATTTTGCTAAAGTTTTGATGACGGGCCAACCTGTCGCGGACTATATTGATGAGCTGCTTAAAGAATATGATTCTTATCAAATTACAAGTTTAAAGACGCTCTATGTCGGTGGTGGAACCCCAAGTGTTCTGCCTGCTGACCAGTTAGAAAAGCTCTTAACCCATTTGACGAAAAACTTGGATTTGGGTGAACTTGAAGAATTCACAGTAGAGGCCAATCCTTCTGATTTGACAGATGAAGTTCTTGCTGTGTTGGCAAGCTCACCAGTTAATCGAATTTCCCTTGGCGTACAATCTTTTGATGACAAGTTGCTGAAAAAGATTGGTAGAACGCATACAGAAGCTCAAGTTTACAGAGCTATTGAGCGTTTGAGTGCTGCAGGTTTTGAAAACATCACTATTGATTTAATCTATGGTTTACCCAACCAAACAATGGAGATGGTCGAAAGAGATGTGAAGAAGTTTTTGGATTTGAATCTGCCTCATGTCGCATTGTACAGCTTGATTTTGGAAGACCATACCATATTTATGAATCGTCAACGTCGAGGGCATTTACGTTTGCCTTCTGATGAACGCAATGCAGATATGTATGAGTACATTGTTGATACACTTACATCCAATGGTTATTCTCATTATGAAGTGTCAAACTTTGGAAAAATAGGTTATGAAAGTAAGCATAACTTGACTTACTGGGACAATGCTGAATATTACGGTATCGGAGCCGGAGCCTCAGGGTATTTGGATGGCATCCGCTATAAAAATCACGGTCCGATTCATCATTATTTACGTGAAGAAAACAAAAGAGTCAATGAAGAAATTTTAACACGTAAAGAGATGATTGAAGAAGAGATGTTTCTGGGCTTACGTAAGAAATCAGGAGTCTCTAGGGAGAGATTTCAGGAAAAATTTAAGCAAAAACTTGAAGATGTCTATGGAATGATTATTCAAGACTTGATTGCCCAAAAGTTACTTTTTGAAGCTGAAGGTCGTATTCAAATGACAGAAAAGGGCTTTGAATTAGGGAATGAAGTGTTTGAACGATTTCTTTTAGATTAAGTATGCATTTGAGAAAAAGATTACGTCAATCTATGTTACAATGGTGTGAATGAAGAGTAAAAATAGTAATATGAGAAAAAAACTTACCCCTCTAGCAACTGTTATTATTGCTGGGATTTTTACTGCCTTAGTCTTTATTTTTGGAAATTTGCGTTATCAAGTTCCTGAGGCAGTAGCCACAAATCACAACAAGGAAGAAACAGTAGTTGTAAATAAATTATTGGCAAATAACGAAGTTGATTTAAACAGGTTTGCTGTAGAT
This sequence comes from Lactococcus muris, assembly GCF_042849115.1. Lineage (NCBI taxonomy): Bacteria > Bacillati > Bacillota > Bacilli > Lactobacillales > Streptococcaceae > Lactococcus > Lactococcus muris. The sequence continues at coordinate 40,655 of NZ_BAAFQO010000015.1, forward strand.
GTATCTGCCTGGCAACGTCCTGAAGATATTGACTATAATTTGATGAGCCAAGAAATTATTGGAGCTATCGTGCGTGTCCAGACTGGAAAGTCGAGTAAAGACAATGCAGCTGCCTATAAAAATGGTGAAGATAGACAGTTTAAAACACATATAACAGAATTACAAAAACGTGGTGTACCTGTTGCTGTTTATGCATATGTAAATGGGAAAAACATTGAAGAAATGAGGGAACAAGCTCGTTTATTTTATGAACGCGCACATCCTTTTAATCCAACCTACTATTGGCTTGATGTTGAAGAAGTGAGTATGAATAATATGAGCGAGGGAGTTGAAGCCTTCCGTACAGAACTTGAGAAGCTGGGTGTAAAGAATATTGGGATATATGCACAAGATTGGTTCTTAAACGATCACAGGATTGATTCAAGTCATTTTAGCTCCATTTGGATGGCTGACTATGGTAGAAATACCGGTATGTGGGACAGCTCTCCTAAAACAACTTTAAGTTATGATATGCACCAGTTTACAGACCGTGGGCGCCTTTCTAGCTATGGTGGACACTTGGACTTGAACCTGATTCGTACTCAAGAGCAGTATGACAAACTTTTTAGAAATCCTCAATAAAGCAAAGACAAAAGAAAAGCAGACGAAAGTCTCTTTTCTTTATGAGCTTTTAGAAGTAATGAAAAATTGAGCAATATGAATGAGAAAGGTATAAAAATAGGAATAAGAATGGCAAAGAAAAAACAAATAAGACTTAAGGCAAGTGCAGGGATTCTTAGTACAATTGCCATTCTTGGATTAGGTTTCCTCAAGGCAAATCCAGAAATTTTATCCACGGTTTCCGGCATATCTTCTCAGAATCAGCCAAAACAAAGTCAACAACTGAAAAAGTTTAGTAAAGTTGACTTTGGAAGTATTGAGGACAAGGTTCCTACACAGTCACTCGCTCAATCCGTTCTAACGCCCTCGATTAAAAAGAATTTAAAAGGAGCGGTTGCTTATAATGGAGCAGGTGCTTTCATTATAAACGCTAATAAGACAGAGCTTAACGCAAATGTAAACAGTGCGCCATATGTACAGCTGGCGAGTCAAGATAGTTTGGGTCGCCCTAGGCTGGCAAACGCTTTACTGAACAAGAGCAGCCGTCAATATAAAAAACGTACAGAAACATCAGGAGCAGACGGAAAGTCCAATGCAGCAAAAATAAATCCTGTTGGCTGGAAACAACTGATGATTCCAGAAGGTCCGTATACAACGCTTTATAACAGAGGCCACTCCATTGGCTATGCTTTGGCTGGAAACATTAAAAGTTTTGATGCTTCGGAGGCAAACCCTAGAAATATTAGCACTCAAACATCATGGGCTAATCAGTCCAGTAATGGGAATGATGAAAATACAGGGCAAAACTATTATGAGGGTTTAGTGCGTAGAGCGCTAGACAGGAACAAAACGGTACGCTATCGTGTTGAACCACTTTATGAAGGAAATGACTTGGTTCCTTATGGTACACATATGGAAGCAAAATCCAAGGATGGCAGTTTAGAGTTTAATGTTTTTATTCCAAATGTACAACCAGGAGTTCAGATTGATTATTCCACTGGAAAGGGAACGTTGATGCGGTAAGAAGATATAAAAAATGTAGGGACACTGGTGAACGGGTCTCTACATTTTTTATATCTTCTTAAAAAGGAAAAATTAAATTTTATCGTATTGATCTAAGCCATAGCTTTCAATCATTTGGATGAGTTTTTCAGTATAGGCAGGGTCAGTTGCATAACCAGATGTTTGAACGGCTCGAGCAGCTTCTTTGTAATTTTTAGCAGCAAGGACACTCGCATATTGTTGGGGATTCCATGTTGTTCCTTTGGTAAAAAGATAAGCATGTCCTTCTACGGAGTCCTTCCAACTGTCATAAACGCGAAATTGCGCTTTTACAGTAATCCATTGGTTATTTTCAAACTCCTTTGTTTCCAGAGTGACAGTTGGAACGTTACCATAAGCCTTTATCCCAAAAATATTGTAATACTTGGCAGCAAGTCCACTTTGCCCAAAATCACTTTCCAGAGCTGCTTGAGCAAGGGTTAGAGAGGCAAGTACATTATATTTTTTCTGTGATTCTTGAGCGTAAGGAGCAATTGTGCGGATGAAGTTATATTCGGTAGTAGTTTCAACTTGTGTGGCAAGTTCAGTCGTATTTCGATTGTCGCTTGTATGCATGGTTCTGAAAGCCAAAAGAAGCACTGCAATAAACAGAAAAATCAAAAACTGTAAAATAAAACGAAAGAAATTTCGAGGTTTAGAAGAGGTTCTTCGGCGATTTTTATCATATGTCATGGAACTAGTATAACAAAAAAGTAACAATCTGTGTGCAAAGATGCAAAGATATTGTAATCTAAAAAGACTAATAGAGGGGATCTTTTGAATGTAGGACGATGAAAAAGCTAATATTTAGCGGGTGTAGACATTATCTTCCATTTTTTTCCTTAATAGACTGTGTTTCGAACTGTGGAAGAGGGAGAAGCGATGTTAGACGGCGAAGAAGTTCTTGACGGTAGTCAGAGCGCCCCACAATAAGTGTCATCTTACTGAAGATATAACAAGACAGAAGAGTGACTGCAAAATTTGGTAACGTGAGATAAGTTAGAAGAGAAAGGCTCAGAACAATGACATCACCGCTAAATAAAACCTTATCAACCTTGAAGCTCCATTTTTCTTCCAGAATACGCCCCAGAAGTAAAGTTCCGCCAAAAGTTCCTTCAGATATGACAACCAAACCAGCTGCTATTCCGGATAAAAGACCATCAAAGAGACCGGCGAAGATAATATTAGAAAACTGGATTCCCGTGACTCCGGCAGCTTCGAAGATAATCATCCAGATACTCATGGCAGCAGCTCCCGGAATGCTGAGGAGAATTTCTCGTGAAGAGAGGTATTTTCGACCAAAGATAAAGAGAGGAATGTTGACGAGAAGAAAAGTTATAGCGGGATTAATCCCAAAGACAAAGTCCATCAGTACAGAAAAACCGGCGACACCATTGCTGGCCAAGCGGTTGGGAATTACAAAAAGTTGTACAGAGAGGACATAAAGCCCTACCCCGATAAGTAATATCAGTAAATCTCGTATAAAATATTTATCTATTTTCACGTTTAAAAGTGTCATGCTTTCTCCTTAACTGTTCGTTATTTCTAAGATACTTATGAATTTTCGAATAAAATAATTTCATATCAGACTGTAGACAAAATCTTTCTACTAAAGAGTGCTTCTTTCTTGATAGATGAAGTGTCTTTTAGCCCTCTTTGGAGCTGCCAAGAAAGCATTCAACCACAGTTGGGAGCTTTCGCTTCCACGGACGGTCTGTAAGTAAAAACTGTGACATATCCTACCAGTAGAAAACTTTCCTTGCATGCGAGTCTGTTCGTTTTGATCATGTCTTTTGGGCATTAATGTTTAGTTTATTGCCCTTCCGCTGTATTTCTTATTAATTTTAAACGGAGTACCTTGTTTTAGTGTTGTAACCTTTATTATTACATTTGAAACTTAAGCAGAACTGTAATTACGACAGGAGCAGTATTCTCATTGGCTCAGGGCAACTATAAAATCATTTTTATTAAAAACAGGGGAATTTTAATTTTTTAGCTTGATTTAAGCAGTGGAAGATATAATAAAAGCATTCCAAATAATACTCTTTTTTGTAACATCTTTAGATTCTCACCATGGTGGGGATCTTTTTTGTGGTATGAAAATGTAAATTTCATGCTTGGTTTTTTGAAACTTCTCGAAGTCTAGATTTTCTTTTAAAACTGGCAGATACAGCCCTCATTAGTAGCAAGGATACCTTTAAGAGGGGAAGCTCTGTCAGGCTGTGGTATAATTATCAGATGAACTACGAAAATTATATCTGGGATTTGGGCGGAACTTTGCTCAACAATTATGAAAGTTCCAGTCACGCTTTTGCTGCGACGCTTTGGCAAAAGGAAGAACGGGTTGTCTTGCATGATGAGGTTTATGCTGCTCTTAAGGTGTCAACAGCATATGCCATTGAACAATATGCTGGTCATATTCCAGGATTTCTAGCTGCATATAGAAGATTAGAAGCAGAAGGATTAGAGAGGCCAATTTTATTTGAAGGTGCAACGGAGCTTTTGAAAAATATTGTCACTCAAGGCTATAAAAACTTTATGATTTCACATAGAGATAAGCAGGTTATTACTATACTGAACGCAGCACATATTTCTCAGTATTTCACTGAAGTAGTAACAGCAGATGATGGCTTTCCTCGTAAGCCAGCACCAAATTCTATCAATTACCTATTGCAAAAATATAATTTAAATCCGAAGAAAACAGTGATGATTGGGGATCGAGTGTTAGATATCGAAGCTGGACAGGCTGCGGGCGTTGATACGGTTTTCTTTGATCGTCATCAAGAATGTTCATCGGCAACGAAAAATATCAAAAAATTAACAGAGCTTATGGAGTGAAGTAGATTATGTTGAATACCTTTCTTATTTCTAATGAAAAGGCAGTAGGACCTGGTTTTGGCTTATTTGGTGCCGATCATTTATTTGCCTTAGCTTTATTAGCACTTCTCAGTTTTATACTGACGCGTACATATGTCCGAGCGAATGATACTCAGCGAAAAAAACTTCGCTTAGCTATTGCTTCCTTTATTCTCTTAACAGAAATTATTAGAGACCTTATTTTAGTGATGACAAGCCAGTTTGAATATGCCAGCAGCTGCTGTACAGTTTGACTTTGCCCAGAGCAGCTTTTGCCCTTTTAACTCCTAACTGGGTAACAAATAATTTTGTTAACCTTTTCGTATGGCAGAGTTTTCTGATTCATTGTTTGTTAATAACTTATGTTTTGATGCGTTTAATGGCTAAAGAGATTGTTCCTCACTGGCGCAATTTATGGCGTCCTACACTCTTCTTAATGATTGTAGTACCTATCTGTGCGTTCTTCAACCAGATTTGGAACCAAAACTTTTTCTTTCTCAGAATACCGGTTCCTGGTAGTCCACTTGAGCCACTCTATAATATTTTTGGTTATTACTATATTGTAGGACTGATTGTGACTGTCTTAATTTTCTGGACGATTATTTACCTGCCTTGGTCATGGAAAAGCTTTTCAAAAATACATGCTAATTAAGTTGTGTATTTTCTCACGTAGCGAATCAGAAATGGCTTTAGGCTGCTCTTTTTCTATGTTTTTTTATACTGATTATCAATCTTGTATATATCGCGCTATATAGTAAAAAAGAGCAGATTATGCTATAATTATAGACAAGTATTTTCAAAGAAATGAGATTATTTTGAACGAAGAAAATAAAGAACAAATTGAAAAAATGGTCGAAGAATATGATGCCAGTCAGATTCAAGTCCTAGAAGGACTTGAAGCTGTTCGTATGCGTCCTGGGATGTATATTGGTTCAACCTCAAAAGAGGGCTTACATCATTTGGTGTGGGAGATTGTTGATAATTCTATCGATGAAGCACTTGCCGGATTTGCTAGCCATATTGAGGTGTTTATTGAGCCTGATAATTCTATCACAGTTGTGGATGATGGCCGAGGAATTCCTGTAGATATTCAAGAGAAAACAGGTCGTCCAGCTGTTGAAACAGTTTTTACCGTGCTCCATGCTGGAGGTAAGTTTGGTGGTGGCGGCTATAAAGTTTCTGGCGGCTTGCATGGTGTTGGTTCTTCCGTTGTTAATGCCTTATCAACACAGTTAGACGTAACAGTTCATAAGGAAGGGCAAAAGTATTACCAAGAGTATCGCCGTGGTGTAGTTGTGGCAGACTTGGCAGTTATCGGTGAAACAGATAAGCGTGGTACGACTGTTCACTTTACGCCAGACCCAACTATTTTTACTGAGACACAAGTTTTCGATTATGAAAAACTAGTAACACGTGTCCGGGAATTGGCTTTCTTGAACCGAGGGTTACGCATTTCTATCACTGATAAACGTGAAGGACAAGAAGACAAACATGCCATGTTTCACTATGAAGGTGGTATTCAATCTTACGTTTCATTCATTAATGAAAATAAAGAAGTTATTTTTGATACACCTATCTATACAGAGGGGGAACTGGATGGTATCACTGTAGAAGTTGCCATGCAATATACCGGCACCTATCACTCAACAATCATGTCTTTTGCCAATAATATTAATACGCACGAAGGCGGAACTCATGAACAAGGTTTCCGTACAGCTTTAACGCGTGTCATTAATAACTATGCCAAAGCTCAAAAACTCCTCAAAGACAATGAAGAAAATCTGACAGGGGACGATGTACGTGAAGGCTTGACAGCTGTTATTTCCGTGAAACACCCGAATCCACAATTTGAAGGGCAAACCAAAACAAAACTGGGAAATAGTGAAGTGACGGGTATCGTCAATAAACTTTTCTCGGAAGCTCTACAGACGTTCATGTTAGAAAATCCTCAGGTAGCTAAGAAGATTGTTGAAAAGGGTATTCTTGCAAGTAAGGCACGTATTGCAGCTAAGCGTGCGCGGGAGGTAACTCGTAAAAAATCAGGCCTGGAAATTTCTAACCTCCCTGGTAAACTTGCCGACTGCTCATCTAATGATCCTGAACAAACAGAACTTTTTATTGTCGAAGGAGATTCGGCTGGAGGTTCTGCAAAATCTGGACGTAATCGTGAGTTCCAAGCGATTTTACCTATTCGAGGTAAAATCCTAAACGTGGAAAAAGCAACAATGGATAAAATTCTGGCAAATGAAGAAATCCGTTCTCTTTTTACGGCTATGGGTACAGGCTTTGGTGCAGACTATGACTTGTCAAAGGCACGTTATCATAAACTGGTTATTATGACTGATGCTGACGTGGATGGTGCGCATATTCGTACGCTTTTGCTCACACTCTTCTATCGTTATATGCGTCCAGTAGTTGAAGCAGGCTATGTTTATATCGCTCAGCCTCCAATTTATGGAATTAAGGTAGGATCAGAAACAAAAGAATATATCCAGCCTGGTGAGAACCAAGAGCGAGATCTTAAGCTTGCGCTTGAAAAATGGTCGCAAGGACGTGCCAAACCAACAGTACAACGTTATAAAGGTTTAGGAGAAATGGATGATCACCAGCTTTGGGAAACAACTATGGATCCTGATGCGCGTTTGATGGCCCGCGTTTCTGTTGAGGATGCCGCAGAAGCAGACAAGATTTTCGATATGCTTATGGGAGACCGTGTGGAACCACGTCGTGAATTTATTGAGGCGAATGCCCAATACTCAACTATTGATGTATGATAGATTAAAAAATCTGGATTAAAGTAAAAATCAACAAAAAGTGCTTACCCACATGCAGAGCAACTTATGGGTAAGCACTTTTTGTTTTGAACTTTTAGCTTTTTACATGTTCCTTTTCTCTCTTGCCTGGCAAGTTTAGCATTTTTTCTTTAAGATAAGGTACAGTACTGTAACCATAGCCTGATAAAAGAGTGAAAACAGGTATTGCCTGTATTAAATAACGGCTTCTTCCTCCCTCAAATAATAATAAGAACATCATTAATCCAATCATGGCTAGGAGCAACCACATTATCTTGAAATCATATTTTTCTTTTAAAGTTGAAAGCAATATACCTAAAACCATAATAATATATATTATTTGGGAAAAAAATCTATAGACAAAAGTATTTTCTCCGTTTTGATAACCCGGTCCGTTATCATCTGTATAAATGAAACTTCTCAAAAATTCTCCAAATTTTGAATGGATAAAAGGAGAAAGTTTTTCACTGTCATTAAGGTTTGGTTTCACCATAAACCCCGTCCTACCTCCGCCATCAGCTCCCCAAGCATAGGTGCCATCATGTGTATTTTTATAATATTTTCCATATAAAAATTGGACGTATCCCACAACTCCTAACTTCTTAAGCCTCTGTTTGATTACTTCAATATTGACTTGTTTCTTTTCTTTGGCAGTTTTTGCTGATCGTGTAAGGTTCACGTCTGCTTTATTGTACATACCATTTTTAGATAAACCCAGCATCATAAAATGTGTTGAAGGAAATTCTTTATCTTTATCAAAGTGAACAATTGTTTGATGATTTACATATACTTTCAAAGGTGCTGCAAATAGCAAGGCTCCAATGAAAAATACTGCTAAAGGGATGAGCAAGGTTTTTATTTTCGTGCATTTAAGTGCAGAAAGCAGAAAATATGCTATCACAAAAATAATCGCTGAGGGTTTTAAATAATAAGCTACAGCGCTAGAAAAACCAGCTGCTAGTAAATAGGTAAATCTATGTAGAGGTTCGGTATTCTTTTGATCCCACTTGCTCAGAAAGAACATACCTAAAGCAACAAAAGGCAATACAAATGTATCGCTATAGGTATTTAAAAGCCAAGGAGTAAAGCCCAGCGTTGCCATAAATATCAATGTACTGTATCTCGCTGCACGTTTTCCAAATAGTGTTCTCGCTGTGAAGAACAAGATTATTATTGAAAAATCAATTGCTATAATATTTAAGATTTGTAAAGCTGTTAAACTATGAACGGCTTTCATTAATAGGAAAAGTAAAAAATTATTAGGATACATTTGTAAATAGGGTGATTTTTCAATATTTAGATCCCCTACGGCATGATGATAGAGTCCCCAGATGTCATAACCCGCAAGTCCTGAAGCGAATAAAAGGATAATGATTTGAAAGAAGACCATTATTCCAAACAGTACGAATAAATGATTGGTTAAAAATTCTATAGAAGTAATTCCCCATTTTTTAAGTTCACTTCGCTTTAAATATGCTACGGTCATGATAATCAAGGCAGCTATGAAAATATAGCCTCCATTTTTGGAGAAGACTTTATCTATCGCAAAATTGTCTGATCTCACGGTATTAAAAAGCCAGAGGGCGCTAAATAGAAAGGCTAGTACGAATATCGCTTTATTTATAAACTTGTCGAACTTATCTTTATATACTTTTTTTATCACTTTAATCTCTTTCCTTTTATTTTTGACATTGGCTTTGCTTTTAAGTTATACAGGGTTCAAATAATTGGAGTATGCCCTGTCTGCGCCTTCTTAATAGTCTATCAATTACATGATTTTTAATTCTGTGTACAGTATAGCACAATATTCAGTCATTATCATCTGCTCATTAGCTGTAACATCATATATTTTATAAATGCCTAATCATGCAAATGGAGTAAAGAGCAATCCATTTAAAATCTAGTGTCTGTCATGTATTTATCTGACATTTTGGAGAAGTTATGCTACAGGTAAAAAATTAAAGTCTTTGACTTTAACTGCTGATGTTTTTCACACTCTTGCAAAATATTGCTTCTAGCCAGAAGGGGTGAATTTTTTATATTAGGACTTGAGATACCGCTTTCATTTTGCTATAATAGAATTATCCAGTAGGATACTCCTTATAGTTTTTAGCTCTTTGCTTATGCAAGGAGATTTTTATTTTTACAAAGTGTTTGTTTAGAATAGTCCTCATTTATGGAGGGCTATTTTTTCGCATACATTTTTTTAATGATGGAGTGAAGAAAAGTCTTCCATTGCCAGTATGCTTTCACAAAGAGTAAATTATTGACAATTTATTATAAAGAGAATATAATACTAACAGTATTAAATAATTAACAGTGTTAGAGATGAGGGGTATGGATTACAATCAAGCAGCAGAAACTTTTTTATCTTGTGTAAAAAATCGAAGTAAAACTGAAGTTATGAGCCGTTTTAATAAATACGCGCATGGTGAAAAATTGGTTTTGAGGGAGTTATACAAAAATACGGGCTCACCTGTTTTACCCAGTGATATAGCTAAACAAACCAGTATGAGTACGGCTAGGATAGCGACTATCCTCAACAATCTTGAGGAAAAGGGACTTGTTACACGGGAGATTTCCCGTCTCGACCGTCGGAAAATTTTGGTCGCAATTACAGCCAAAGGGCGAGAAGAAGCAGAACGATCAAGAAAAGAAGCCATCAGTCGTATTGCAAAAATTCTGGAACGAATGGGTGAGGAACGCACCAAAAGCTTTATTGATAATGTCCAACTCTTTTTTGACTTAGCAATGGAAATATTCGAGGAGGAAAATGAAAAAGTATGATTGAGGAACGAGTAAAAGGTCAGCCACTTGATAGGCAGGGGAGTCCTTTTAATCGGGGAATTATTCTTACACTTATTTTGGTAGCCACTTTTGGAGGGATGCTCATGCAAACCTCACTGGGAACAGCGATGCCCACATTAATGAATGATTTTAACGTTTCGTTAGCTACAGGACAGCAGGCCACCACATGGTTTTTATTGGCAAATGGTATTATGATTCCTGTATCTGCCTATTTGGCAACAAAATTTTCAACACGTTGGCTGTATTTAATTGCCTACGCAATCTTGTGGGTAGGGATGTTTGCAGCTTATTCAGCACCCACATCAGCATGGAATGTTTTTCTGGCTGCTCGTATCTTGCAAGCAATCGCTGTTGGGATTTCAATGCCGCTGATGCAGGTTGTTCTAGTCAACATGTTTTCACCAAAACAAATGGGAGCAGTCATGGGAACCATGGGACTTGTTATTGGTCTTGCTCCAGCTATTGGTCCAACCTATGCTGGCTGGATTTTGGATAAAAATCATGTTATTTTAGGCTTTACTTTAGAACAATCATGGCGAACAATTTTTTTAATTCCCATGCTTGTTATCACGATTTGTTGGGTATTGATGCTGATATTTATGCGGGATATCGTACCAAATCGTGATGTAAGTTTGGATTTTCTCTCATTATTAGAGTCAGTTCTTGGCTTTGGTCTTTTTTTATGGGGCTTTACTAACGTTGCGAGTGATGGGTGGGATAACCTTCAAACGGTTATTTTACCAATCATTGCAGGTGTTGCTATTATCGCCATATTTGTGCGCCGCCAATTGCATATGAAAAATCCTTTTTTAGATGTTTCCGTATTTAAAAATAAACAATTTGCTTTAACAACAGTTGTTATGGCGCTTTCGATGATGGCTATGATGGGTGTTGAGATGATGTTGCCTTTGTATATGCAACAAGTGCACGGTCTCTCACCTTTGAGTTCAGGTTTGACACTCTTACCTGGTACCTTGATGATGGGGATTGTGAGTCCACTTGCGGGAGCTGCCTACGACAAGGTGGGAGTTAAACGCTTAGCTCGTGTTGGCTTTACAATTTTAGCTATTGGTACAATACCATTTATATTTTTGACAACAACGACTCCTGAGCATTTTATTACAGTTCTTTATGGTTTACGGATGTTTGGTATTGCCATGGTTATGATGCCTTTAACTGCATCAGCCATGAATGCCTTAGCACGTGAGCAATCTGCGCACGGTACTGCAGCAAACAGTACAGCACGCCAAGTAGCCTCAGCTGTTGTTGTAGCGCTCCTAAGCTCCGTAACTCAAAATATAATTACTCATTCACAACCCGCAGCAAGCTTAAAAGATTCAAATCCACTTGCTTTTGCAGGCGACATGTTGGAGGCGATGCTTAAAGGTTATCATGCATCTTTTGCCCTTGGTTTATCTTTTGCTCTTTTTGGGCTGATTCTTTCATTTTTCCTTCAAGGGCATGTTGCAAAAGGAAAAAAAGAAGTAGGGGGTGTAAAATAGTGATTATCATCTTTATTATTTTATTTGCACTTTCAACTTTTTTTGGATTTATGTATATCAATAAAGAGGTTTGGCGTGCTTTTGTAGGTGGACTCTCTTTGCTTTTACTCACAATATCTGTTATGCTTCTGACACTGCATATCAAAGACAATTGGGGGATGGAAAAAAGAACATCAACAGAGACAAAAATAATCTACACCGCAGGTCCCCTTGATGTTGGATTTGGAATGCTCCTAAAGTCAGAAATTGGTAAAGCTACTCATAACTATGTGCTGGTCTACCGTACAGATGAAAAGGATAAAGAACCGGTCGCTCACTTCCAGCCCGACGAAAAGCATTTGGTTGAAACTTTGAAAAAAACTGCAGACTATAAACGGACAGATGACTCAGAAGCTAAGCTTGTGATAAGAACAGTAAAATGGCAATTTAAAAATAGTTTTATGAGACTTCTTTTTGGTATCGGTAACGAAGAGGGCAAACTTGTTTCTGAACATGCACGTGCTTATGTACCTAAAGATACTTGGCTGGTCTTGACACAAGAAGAAGCGAAAAAACTGCAGGCGGCAGCACCAGCGATGCGAGCAAAATTTGAAGCATTTTTAAAGGCTAATCCAATACAAGCGAGAGAAGTGATGGAACTGCAAAAGAGCAATCCAGAGGAGTTTGCGAAGCTCCAAGTCAGCCAAATAAAAGAGCAGCTTGGCTTTAAAGAATAGCTAGAAAGTCTGGGGACTTCAGACTTTTTTTATTTATGTTATCCGGCAGCATTTGTAACTCAAATGTAATATTTTTGCTCTATAAATACTGTAAAATAGTGAACATAGAAAGGTTGGTATTATAAAAGTGAACTCTGAGAGTAGAAAAAGAATCAGGAACTTGGTGATTGGTGCTCTTCTTACGGCTTTAGGGATTTTGATTCCGATGATTATGCCGGCAAAGATTGTTATTGGGCCAGCTTCATTTACCCTTGCTTCACATGTGCCAGTTATGGCCGCAATGTTCTTTAGCCCTTATTTAACAGCTCTTGTAGCTGTTGGCACAACACTTGGTTTCTTTATTAGTGTCCCGGTTCCCCTTGTTTGGATGCGTGCGGCAACCCACATTGTAGTGATGACTGCCGGCGCTTGGTTCTTGAAAAAGAATCCAGATGTAGTTGACAAAAGAGCTAAACTGGAAGTTTTTAATCTTATTTTGGCCGTTTTCCATGCAGGGTTAGAAGCATTGGTAGTTTTAGCCTTTTACCGTATTGGTTTTGCGGAGTTTAACCCGCAAGCCTTGAATAGCTTGCTTATGCTTGTCTTCTTTGGGGGCATTGTTCATAGCTTTGTTGATTTCAACCTTGCCTTTGGACTATGCAAGATGCTCAATAAAATATATTTTGTTGATGTCTTTAAAAATGCAAAATTAAAATCTTTGGCAGAATAAAGGCAATAAAAGTGTTCGAAAATGAGTACTTTTTGACATAGTCTTCCTCAAATCCATGTGGTATAATTAAGAAGTTATGGAAAAATTATCAGATACGGAAATATACACATGGGAATTTTTAGAAGAAAACAAGTCTAAAGTCCAACTGATGTCGATTACTCAAATTGCGGAAGAGGCACATGTCAGTACAGCAACAATTGTGAGAACGCTCAAAAAAAGAGGCTTTGATGGTTTTGCGGATTTTAAAAACTTTTTAAAACGGAATAAAAATGGAAGTAATGACGAAGAAAACAAAATTCTAGGTCTATCAGACGAGGCAAATCAATATATTTTTAAGAACCTGGTTGAAGTTTCTCGGACGATCGGTTTGCTTAATCCTGCTCAATTAGAAGCCATATCAAAAGCATTGGTTGAAGCGAATATGATTATGACAGTAGCACGTGGTGCAAGTGAAGCTGTGGCAGATGATATGATTCATCGCTTTCAGACTTTAGGCAAAAATGCGATTAGTCGTTATTATGATGATATGGAGATGTACGCTGAAAAACTCACTCAAGCGGATCTGATGCTTATTGTCTCTTCGACTGGTGAAGAAAAAATAATTATTTCAGCAGCTAAAAAAGCAAAGAAAAAAGGAGCCAAGGTAGTAGTGTTTACGAGTAATCATCGTAGTCAGCTGGCTCGGATAAGTGACTATCATCTTTTGGCCTACCAAAGCAAGCTGGAAAAAGAAGAACTTTACGGTGATGCGGGAAGTATTTTGTCTTTGGAAGTTGTATGCCGCATAGTCGTAGATATGTTTACTATTTATAGAGCACAGGGAACCATCAGACAAAAAGAAAGTTCACTATAGCTAGTGTTATAGAAATAAAGCAGGGACCCAAAGTCCAAAATAAATAAAAATCGCTCGAGAAAGGCAAATAGAAATGCTGTGGTTGAGCGATTTTTTTGTCAGCCTTTGCTATTATTAGCTGAATTTTCACTTCTAGCTCAGCTTCTTTTCTCATCAAACACTCATTTCATTTGACCTTTTTTTTTTTTATACTATAGACTCAGAAAGTAAACGTAACATTAGAAATGTATATGTAATGAAAAATCTAAACCACACGTTACGTCAAAGGAGGAGTTTATGACACCAGAAAAGAAAAACCAGCGGCGGCTGCGCAACCTCGCGCTCCTGTCCCTCTTATTGCTCTTGGTAGGCGGCACCTTCGCCTTCCAAGCCTTCAACCAGCGGGCCATCAATGACCGCATCCGAGAAAACATCCCCGGAGGCCGTGTTCACGACTACTACAACCGAGACACCGAAAACAAGGACGTCTTCGTGGAGAACTATGGCAATGTGCCCCTCATGGCCCGTATCCGCCTCTCCGAGTTCATGGAGAAACGCTCAACAGGAGATACAGACTTCACCCCTATAGTGAACGGCACCATCCGTGACCAAGTGGACACTTGGACGGTCATGCGTCCCTCAGAGACCAACCTCAACACCCGTGTAGGAGACTCGGCAGCCTTCAACACCTACTCCAACCTGACCTTTGGTTGGAGCCGATCAGGTCAAGATGCCCCATGGTTCATGCCGACCTTCAACCGGGACAACCAAGACCTGATGACTGCAGCGGCAGGACATGCCCGTGACTGGGTTACAAGCACAGCCACAGATGGGGTAACAGACGGCGCCACTCACCCCGGAGACGGTACAGATGCCTACTGGTCCTCTGGCGACAGCTTTGACAACAGTGGTCCAGTTTGGCCGGGAGAAGAAGTCACCCACGATGCAGCCCAAAACCTGCAACAAGAGCGTGCTCCGATGACCATCAGCCAGTGGGCAGCCTTACCTAATAACCTGAAAGTCGGAAACTTCTGGGTCATCGACCACCAAACAGGCTGGGCCTACTGGGCCAACCAACTTCAAGCAGGAGAGACGACTTCTTACCTCTTGGATGCGGCTCAGATGACCGCAGCAGCGAACAATATCCCGGGAGAATATTACTACGGTATCCATGTGGACGGGCAATTGATCAGTCCTGACCGTATCAATGACTTCTTGGCTGCAGATGGAAGCTTTACCCATCATGATGACTTGTCAGACTTCTTGACAGCTGTACAGAATGGCTCTATTGATAACAACTGGGGGAACCCGGGCCCTGAGGAGAATGTCCAACCCGACCAAATCAACTTTAGCATCATGGCACCGGGGACCATTTTTACTATGGCTGGGGAGCAGTACCGCTATTTGGAGAATATGAGTAGTGGGAATCATCTGATTATTCGGAATGACTCTTTCCTTGGAGAAGGTGTTTTCCAACAGGATAATCGCCTTAACACATGGTACGCTGCTCTTGACCCAGCAGTTCAAGCTATGACTCAACCTGTAGCGGATAGCTTTGACACAGGAGTTGTGGCGGATGCTGATATCGTTTGGGAGGGGCAGAATAGATGGTTAACAGCCAATCTGCATGCATTCCCAGAAGTTGAGGCAGATACAACCCAAGTTGATCCAAGCGGTACCCCGCGGGCCTTTGCACTTTCCTTGGCAGATGTAGTTCGTCTATCAGGACCGGGTAGGGCATTTACTGATTTTTCTAATCGAGCAACAGATCAGGGAGAAAATGATGGTTGGCTCCTTCGCACTCCTAGTGTTGTGAGTGGTCACAGGGTTTGGTTAGTTGGTTCTTCTTTGCACAATCTTCAAGGTCAACTAAGTGGAGCAGGTTATGGTACTGGTCCAGCGGCTCCGAATAGAGGTGTCCGCCCCGCAATCATCGTTCACCAATAACAGAATTATCCCTATAATAATGCAAGATTCTGAAACATAGATATAGGGACCAGTCGACTCAAAAGAAAAATCGCTTGCCATGGCACTCCTGCGTGTCAAGAACAAGCGATTTTTTGATGTTTAAACTTTACAAGTCTCTCTCAACTTAGTGTTTCTGGTCCCTCATACTGCTTTTTCGCTTTACAAAATCATAACCAATAAATAAAAAGATACCAACAAAGAAACAAGTTAGCCCAGCCTTAAGCCCTTGCGGGAAAAATTGAAGCTCTACCTTATGTTGTCCTGTAGGAGCGTCCAGTTTCATGAAACCTTGCTGCGCCCTATCTAGTTTAACCGGTTTTCCATCCAGCTTAGCAGTCCACCCTTTATCGTAAGGAAGTGTGAGGAAGAGCTGTCCAGAGCTGTCTGCTTTGTAAGTCAGATGAATTCCATTTTTGACTTGTTCCGTCTTGACTTCTGTTTTTTTCAAGCTATCGATAGCCGTTTGATATTTATTTGTATCCAGAGCCCAGAACCTTGTTGTTCCAAAAGAAACTTGAGTATTTTCTGGAAAAGAAATACTTACTTTTAATGGCGTAGCCTTTGCAAAGTAACCTAAATTATAAAAGTTTCCGACATTCTTGCTGTTCACATTATAAACATGGAGGATTTTTGCACCAGCACTGATACTGATCGTCGTTGTTTTTGAATTTTGACTGAGATAGCTCACATTAGGAAGCTCAAGATAAATCTGACTATGGGCAGGAGCTGTAAGATCATAACTTACAGAAGCACCGCCCTCTTCTCCCAATTTTCGTGTAAGAGTAACTTGATTTTTATTTCCTGATATATTACTGTTGCTGGTTTCAGAGTTTGCATAGAACTGAGTGAAATATTTTTCATCACGCTGTGTCAGATGGTTGAGAAAGGACTCTTGATTTTTCAAGAATTCTTTTTTATTGTCAATAAGTGGCGCATCTTTAAATTCATTCTGAACAAATATACCTAAAGACAGGGCATTTTTATTTTCAAATAAATAAGGCTTCATTTGTTTAAAACCATATTTTTCTGGTTGAAATTGATTGATATTATAATTTATAGAAAGCAGCGAATCCATGATTAGAGTATTCTCAGGATAGCGGAGGTTAAGATAGGTGCCATCCGCATGAAATCCTAGGAGTTTCATGATTTTACTGGAGTTACTGTTACGAACGGAAGAAAACTGGGACAGTGCATTATAGTTATATTTCATGCCGTCATTTGCAGTGTCAGGCGCTATATTTTCAGTTCGGACAAAGGTATTGCCTGTCCGAGAATGGACATTTGCGATAAGTGGTTGTATGAACTCTGTTTGGGTATTGTAATAATTTCTACTGGCAAAATTCCATTCTCTTTTGATACCAGAAAGCTGATAATAAGTATTTAGACCAGCCTCTGCGGCCATAAATAGAGAAAGGATAATAAGTAAAGGACGCCAAGGAAGCCACTTTTTGAAGAAAGTCAAGGCACCCAGAAAGTAAGCCAGTATAAAAAGTAATGTAAGGAGA
This sequence comes from Lactococcus muris, assembly GCF_042849115.1. NCBI lineage: Bacteria > Bacillati > Bacillota > Bacilli > Lactobacillales > Streptococcaceae > Lactococcus > Lactococcus muris. Next base: position 57,984 of record NZ_BAAFQO010000015.1, read on the forward strand.
ACATGAAGCGCATAAATATAAGGGTATCCTCCCAGCAAGGCTGTGATAATAAAAGCAAAGGTAAGGAAGATAAAAGGCAATAAAAGCATCCATAATTTTACTTGCCTGTAACGTGTGAGCGTTTCACAAGCCAAGAGTAAAATGATCAAAGAAAAGAGGAAAGCATAACGATGTAAAAACATGTTAGGCGAATGCATGCCTTGCCATGCTAAATCTAAAAATTGAAGATAGAAAGAAGCAATCAGAAGAGTAAACAAAGCACCAAATGCAAGTTTAGTCCGCCACTTGACGTGAGGGAGGAAGAAGAAAGTGAGGGCAAGAACAAGAGGCAGAAGCCCAAGATAAATCATTGGTACAGCGTTGTACTGTGTGGTGTCATAGGCACCAATGAAGTTTTTAGAAAAAAGATCAAAAAGATCAGAATTCTGAGTCCAGAGCGCATTTATTTGCGAGACAGCCTGGCTATTGTTTGCTTTCAAGTCTAGATACATGGGCAATAGCATAATTAAGCTTGTGAAAGCAGACAAAGCAGAGGTGAGAGCAAAATCAAAAAATTTTCTCCACGACCATTTTTGGAATGTTGAACGCGCCAGAAAGTAAAAAATGAGGAAAATAGCAACCATAAAACCAAAGTAGTAATTTTGGATAAATAAGATGCTTAAGGTAATAAAATAGAGACGACGTTTTCCAAAGTCTTGCAGCGCATGCATTCCCCATATGATTAAGGGAAGCCAAATGAAGACATCCAGCCACATAATAATTTCCACTTGACTTGTTAAGAAGCTCATTAGGGCAAATGAAGTTGACAGAGCAAGGATGAGGAGAGAAGGAATTTTCTTATACATATTTTTCAATGCAACAAAGCTAGAGAGTCCAATCGTACCAAACTTTAAAAGCGTGATCAGATAGAGCGCATCAGGCATATTATGAACATTGAAAAAATAAGTAATGGGAATGAAGAAACTCCCCATATAGTAAGCCGAAAAGGCATAAAGATTGAGCCCCAAACCATTGGTGAAAGTATAGAGAAATCCTAGGTTACTATTATGAAGAATATCGCGATAGAGGGTGTGAATAGCGACATACTGATGATAGGCATCGCCAGCAAGAATAGAAGTATCACTCCCCCAATAAATGCCGAGGAAGGCAAAAGCCACCGCGAGCAATCCAACAGGGAGAAGAAAACTTCCTAGGAGCAACCAAATATTTTTCTTGATAAAATCAAACATGCTTTTATTATAACCTAATTTGTAAAAGAAAAACTGGATTATGAAAAGAACCAAGTAAAATAGACACTGTAAAAAACTTACAGTACAATCTATTTTAGGAGGTTCTTTTTGCATGGCTAAAAAAGGAAGTAAATTCAAGAAATATAGCCTTGAATTCAAATTACAAGT
>NZ_BAAFQO010000016.1:0-47522 GCF_042849115.1 Lactococcus muris
TGAGCGTAACCAAGCATGAACCACCAGCCTTTCCAGCTACAGTATCGGCTTCCCAATGTCCAATCTCCAGACCTTGATTGGCACTTTCTGGACGTTCATGAATGGTATGGGAGATAGGGATTTTCCCTCTCTTTTCTTGATGTCCTTTCGTGTGCCTAGTTTTCCCTTTATGACGCAGTGAACGAATTAACCCACGATTACCATGACTTAATTTTTCAAGCTCAAATAGGCCATTATAGATTGCCCTATAGATGGTTGTATAACTGACCTGTACTTCCGAATCTTCATGCTTTAATCGTGCAGAGATTTGTTCAGGAGACCATTGTAAATCAACGAATAAGTGTCTCACTTTCTCCCAATATTGACGATTGCTGAAGATTGCTTTTCTTCCACAATGACTTTTTCTGCTCCGGTATTTGCTTTGGGCAACCGTTGGAGAGTAGTCCTGATTAACACTATTTCTTTTAAGCTCCCTTGAAATTGTGGAGACACTCCGATTTAAGCGTCTAGCGATTTCACGCACAGAAACCTTTTGTGATGACCACAAAAATATACTTTCTCGTTCAAATATTGTAAGATGAGTATAGGGACTATTCATATTTCCTCCAGCTTAATAATGTTCTCGACAAACTTATTATACTGGATTTATGAATAGTCTTTTTTCTGTTGCACTTAAATTATAAATTCAAGATAAAAAAAGGGCAGTAGATTTTAATCTACCACCACAGATTATACAGAACCAAAACTCTTTTTACGGATTTAAACGTTGTAGTACCTCTTGCCATAAGTTTCCGCTGAAAACGCGAGTTGCTTGTCCTCCTCCAAGCACACCATAACCTAGCATTAGGCCTGTTGCTACTGCTACAACTACAAGAACAAGGACTAAGAGGAGCAAAGAAAGGCGAATCCCTAAGACTTTAATCGTTTTTTTAATCATCTATTTCCTCAAGTTCTGGAACACGTTCAATATCTGCTCCAAGTGATTTTAATTTTTCATGAAATCGATAGTAACCACGATCAAGGTGATTTAATTTACGAACGGTAGTTTGCCCTTGGGCTACCATTCCTAACAAAATCAAAGCTGCACTCGCGCGTAAATCTGTTGACTTAACTTGGGCACCTTGCAACTTACGTGTCCCTTGGATAATGGCTGTGTTTCGCGTGATATCGACAGTCAATCCCATACGGCGCATTTCTTCCAAGTGCTGGAAACGGTTTTCAAAGACTGTTTCAATCATCGTTGATTCACCATTTGCAATAGCTTGCACAGCAGTCATCTGTGATTGCATATCTGTTGGAAAACCTGGATGTGGCAAAGTTTTGACATTGGTTGGTTTTAAAACTTTAGGACCGATAACACGGAGCCCTTCAGCTTCTTGGACGAATTCCACCCCCATCTCAATCAATTTTGAAATCAGCGGTCGGTTATGCTCACGAACAGCATCTTTGATTAGGACATCACCTTGTGTCATTGCAGCTGCTACCATGAAGGTTCCAGCTTCGATACGGTCTTGGACTACTGCGTGGTTGGCCCCATGCATTTTTTCAACCCCTTTGATGATGATGGTATCCGTTCCCGCACCTTTGACATTTGCTCCCATCTTATTGAGCCAGTTGGCCAAATCAACAATCTCAGGTTCACGTGCAGCGTTTTCCAAAGTTGTTGTGCCTTCTGCCAAAGTTGCTGCCATCATCAAGTTTTGTGTAGCCCCAACCGATGGAAAATCTAGATAAATGTAAGCCCCACGAAGTTTCTCAGCCTTGGCTTCAATATAGCCAGCTTCTTGAGTGATTTCAGCTCCCATCAATTCAAAGCCTCGCAGGTGTAAATCAATGGGACGTGAACCGATAGAACAGCCGCCCGGCATCGAAACACGAGCATGACCATTGCGCGCAAGGATAGGCCCCATTACGACAATGGAGGCACGCATCTTACTTACAAATTCATAAGGTGCCTTTATTTTTACCTTTGCAGCTGCTTGTGCTTTAACTGCTTTGTTTTCTTCTGAAAACTCCAAATCTACTCCAAGATGATCCACTAAGTTATTCATCATATAGACATCGCTCAGAATAGGAACATTCCGAAGAACAATTTCTCCCTCGCTTGGCAAAAGCGTTGCTGCAAGCAAAGGTAGAACGGCATTTTTTGCACCTTCGATTTCTACAGTTCCTTTAAGGCGTGTATTACCGCCCTTGACAATTATTTTATCCATTTGTTCATTCTTATAACTTCTTTATTCTAAAAGACAACCTAAATTATAGCACAATGAATCATTTCGTCAACTTTACAGGATTACGTCCGTTTCTTGTATCAACTGTTCCACTAAATGTCGCGGCAGGCTATAAATATACTGACAGTCTGTAAGATTTGGCTCTTCTCCCTCAAAGGTCTTGGTCACAAAACCAAGTTTTCCAGCCAAAATACTTCCTGCAGCATAGTCCCATGGTTGTAAGCGACTAAAATATCCCACAATTTTTCCTTCAAGCAAGTCTGCGTAAGCTATCCCAGCACTTCCTAACATTCTCACACCTAAAGTTTTCAGACTAAAGTCTGTCAGTTTATAAAAATTTTTACGGTAAATCATGGAATTTATAGCCAGTAAACTTTCTGACAACTCTTTAGGTTTATAGGCCAGCTTCCTGTTGTTACAAAATACGTGGTGCGCATTGTTCCAGTAAAGCTTATCTTCCATTACGTTAAGTATTAAGCCAAATTGCGCTTGTCCTTGCTCATAATATGCCAGCATCACAGCAAAGTTGTCTTGCTGTACAACGAAGTTAATGGTTCCATCAATGGGATCTAAAATCCAAAAATTTTCTTGAGATTGGTCAAAGGATACAAGGTTCTTTCCTGACTCTTCCGCCAAAATTTTATCTTCAGGATAGGCTTTGAGAATTTCTTCAATAATAATTTCTTGGACTTTTTTATCAAAATTTGTCACTAAATCACTGAAGCTACTTTTGTGAGAAATTTCCAGCCTCTGATGAATATTATCTCGAAGAAAAATGCCCGCTTCTCTGATCCAAACTTTCGCTTGCTCAAGCTTTTTCAAAGCGAACGTATTGTCTTTCACTAGCCTGTACCTCCTTTAGGGCACGATAAAGCGAATAACCACTGTTCTCCTCAAATTCTCGCCCCAGTTGCTTTTCTTGCATCTTTGAAGGAACAATTCGTTTAAACTCTTTGTAGTTTTCTAAAAATTCTTCCCGATTGACTTTGCTTTCATAAAATTTTTCAACTTGATTGAAAAAAGAGAGCACTGCAGTCATTTCAGCAGTACTCCAACTCAAATCAAGTGGATATTGATAATTTGTTTTCATAATTTTCCACTCTCCTTTTATCTCATTTAAAATTCGTTCACAGCTTGCCTCATCTCAGCACGGCGATAGTGACGAGGTAAAAAGGCACGTATCTCATCTTCATTAAAACCAATTTGTAACAAACGATCATCTGTAATAATCGGACGACGCAAAAGATTTGGATACTTTGTCACAAGATCAATTAACTCGTTAATTGTTAACTCATCAAGGTCCAAATCAAGCTTTTGAAATATTTTTGATCGAATCGAGATAATGTCTTCCGTACCATTTTCCGTTTTTGACAAAATTTTACGCAAGTCATCACTCGTCATCGGCTGTGTCAAAATATTGTGCTCCTTATAAGGGACACCGTGTTTATCCAACCATGCACGCGCCTTACGACAACTTGTGCATGACGGAGACAAGTATAAATCAACCACTTTCTTTCCCCATTCTATCTAGGCTGTGAACAATTCTAAAACTTGAGCAGCGCTATCATTTCGCTAATCATTATAACAAAATTTAGGGTTTAATAAAAGCGTGTTTTTTTACTATTGTGTGAGAATTTATGTCTATGTCACACATTGTTCATATCCTCACAAATTTCTTGCAAATCTTCAAATCTAATCCAGTCCATATTATAGTTTGGTATCTTTTGCATCTTGTTTGTAATATAACGCAGTTTTGTTTCGTTTTCTTCATCGTATAAAACTAAGGCGCCTTCCGAATTTTCAAGTAAGAAGTCGTTATACTGACGAAATTGACTGGGATTTTCGTAACTTTCGTAGGCATACTTGACATAATCTACATTTTTAAACTCCTGCAATTTAGCCTGATTGGCTTGATTCCAGTTTTTTCCATGCGTTTCAAAAGGAAAGATACTGGCTATGAAAAAATCATAATCCTTCTGCAACTCTTTGGAAACCTGTAAAGCCCAATATTCAAAACCCAGACTACCAGTAAAAATAACCCAATTAAGACCATTGTCCAAATAAGCTTCCAAGCGCATTTTTAAAGCTTTTTTGATAATACTTATTTTTATATCCTTTTCATCAAAAATCCCTAAGTCAAAAGCTGTGTAACCTGTGATAAGTAAAGTTTTCATAACTGACACTTCCCTGTAAAAAATATGCTATAATTACATTATACAATAGAGGTGACAATTTAATAAACGGAAAAATACTTATGTTGAAATATCCCCAAGGTTTAAACAAACAAGGAAAAGCTTTTTCAGAAAAAACATCTGGGAAAAAAATAGTGCATAACGCTGCGAAAAGTTCCCTGAATATGATAAAATCTAAACCGGCAGTAAAATTTGGAAAGCGTGGGATGAACTTTGAAGCCGAGATTAATGCCACCAATGATTACTATCTGGCACACGATATCGCTGTAATTCATAAAAAACCCACACCCATCCAAATCGTAAAAGTCGACTACCCCAAACGTAGCCGGGCAAAAATCACTGAAGCTTACTTTAGACAAGCTTCTACCACTGATTATTCCGGAGTCTACCAAGGGAGATATATTGACTTTGAGGCTAAAGAAACACATCAGAAAACAAGTTTTCCTCTGAAAAATTTCCATGAACATCAAATTGTTCATATGAAAAAGGTGATTGAGCAAAAAGGTATCGCTTTTGTTCTTTTACATTTTGCTTCTTTAGACGAAACCTACTACTTGCCTTCTGAGAATTTGATTCACTTTTATCATGAAAAGAACGGGCTAAAGTCCATTCCACTTGATTATATTAAAAAGCATGCTTACCCGCTTTCATCCAATCAAATTCCTAGAATTCCCTATTTGGAAATCGTTAATAAACTTTGTGAGGTGAATTAAAATTTCTACGAACAAACGAAAAAAATCAAAAGCGAGTCAAAAGAAAAATACGGCTGTTAAAAGATCACTCATTTCCACATTGAAATGGGCTTTAATTCTGATTTTTTCGGCTGTCATCTTTACTTTTGTTGCTGCAGGTGCACTTTTTATATACTATGCAAAAGATGCTCCTAAATTAGATATGAGCAAGCTTGAGTCCCCTCCTTCAACAGTTGTTTACGACAAGGATGAAAACATTATTGCAACACTTGGGGCAGAACAACGCGACTTAGTACAAACAGACAATATTCCTGTTATGCTTGTCAATGCCGTTACCTCAATTGAAGACCACCGCTTTTTTAATACACGAGGTGTTGATCCGATACGTATTGTCGGCTCTTTATTAAATAACTTACGTGGCGGACATATTCAGGGTGGTTCTACCCTAGACATGCAGTTGATTAAGCTCTCTTTTTATTCTACGGACTCTTCCGATCAAACCATGCGTGTAAAGATTCAAGAAGCTTGGCTTGCTTTACAGCTTGATCAAAAGTGGTCTAAGGAGCAAATTTTTACCGCTTATGTCAATAAAGTCAACATGGCTAATGGCTATTATGGTATGGGAACTGCTTCCAAGGCTTACTATAACAAGCCGTTAACCCAGTTATCTATTGCGCAACTTGCATTGCTGGCAGGGATGCCTCAAGCACCAAATACCTACAACCCTTATAAAAATCCAGAAGCTGCGAAGTATCGTCGTGATCTGGTTATCAATTCCATGTATCGCTTTGGTAAAATTACGGAAAAACAAAGAGATGAAGCGCTTAACACGCCCATTGATGATGGTCTTCAAACATTAAAAGGCGGCGCAAATATTCCTGAGTACGCTAATGACTTTATCACAGAAGCCATCAAACAGGCCAATCAAGAAACAGGGCTAGATGCTCCAAATGCTGGCTTAAAGATATATACAACACTTGACAGTAAAGCTCAAAATGACCTCTTCAACATTGTCAATACTAATGATTCTGTTCCTTTCACAGATGACGAGCTCCAAGTCGCTTCAACCCTCATTGACACACAAACAGGTGGTGTAGCTGCTCAAATCGGCAGTCGTAAGCGCGAAATTACTCCTTTTGGTTTCAATCAGGCTACTGCGGTAGACCGCGACTGGGGCTCAACAGTAAAACCTTTGGTTGACTATGCCCCAGCTTTCGATAATGGTATTTACACAAGTACTGCTCAAACTATCTCGGACTCTGGACCTTACTTTTATCCAGACTCTCCGAACATTCAGTTGAACAACTGGGACAACCGCTATCTCGGAAATATCACTGTGCGACAGGCTTTAGCCCTTTCACGTAACATTCCAGCCATCAAAACATTAAATGCAGTTGGACTTGACAAAGCTACCGAGTTTGCGAACAAGTTGGGCTTTAAATATGCCGTAGAAACAGGAACAAATGCCAATGGTGAAGCAACTTTTGAACCAGGCACGATGACATACTCAAACGGTATTTCAAGTAATTCAAGAAGTAAGGATACTCAATATGGTGCCAGCTCTGAACGTATGGCTGCTGCTTATGCTGCCTTAGCTAATGATGGTATTTATACTAAACCTTACTATGTTTCAAAAATCATCATGCCTGATGGTTCGACAAAAACTTACGAACCGGAGCGCACACGTGCTATGAAGCCTTCTACAGCCTATATTATTACTGATATTCTCAAAGGAGTAATCAAAGGTAATGACGGAGCAATACCGGCACTTTCTACAGGTCTTTACGCCCAAACTCCTGGACTCCCAGAAGCTGGAAAAACGGGGACTTCAAACTATGATGCCAGTGAATATCAACAAGCATTAGAAACTGCTGGTATTACCCAAGCACAACTCCAAGGTGGATCCATGGCACCTGATGAAAACTTTGTCGGCTACACGCCTCAGTATGCAATGGCTGTATGGACAGGTTACAAGAACAAGCTCCAGCCTATTTATGGCGAAAATATGTACATTGCCGCCAAAGTTTTCAAAGCAATGATGAATGATCTTTATCCCGATCCAACATCTGTTGAAGACTGGCAGATGCCTACTGACGTTATAAAACAAGGTTCTGAACTTGCTGCAACAGGAAATTAATCTATGAAAATCAATAAAATCGTCAGTGAAATTGCTCAGGAAAATGCTTATATCCTGAGTAATTCTACTTTTAGCTTACTTATTGACCCAGGCAGTCAGCCTGATAAAATCCTTGAGAAACTCAAAGAAATCAATAAACCTCTTGCTGCTATTTTACTCACTCATGCTCATTTTGACCATATCATGGGACTGGACACCATCAAGGAAGCCTATCCCAAAGCTTTAGTTCTGCTGCATGAAAGCGAAAAAGATTGGCTTACGCATCCCGAGCTTAACGCTTCCGCTTCAATGATGGGTAAACCCGTAACTTGTAAAACAATCGTGGATGAATATTATAGCTGCAATACACCTTATAATTTTTCAGGGTTAGAGTTCTCTGTTCAGCATACACCCGGTCACTCTCCCGGTGGAGTAAGTTTTGTCTTTGAACAAGAAGGAATCGTTTTTTCTGGAGATGCTCTTTTTTCAGGTTCAATTGGCAGAACAGACTTGATCGGTGGAAATCATGAACAGCTCCTTCACTCTATTAAACAAGAGCTTTTCTCTCTGCCAGATGACTATATTGTTTATCCTGGTCATGGTCCAAATACTACTATTGGAAAAGAAAAACTGTATAATCCATTTTTTTAATATAAAAGTCCTCACACGGATACGCACTCCAAAGGCTAGTTTTTTCAGTCTAACTTTTGGTGGTCCTATCAGCATGAGGTCTTTTTATAATGTTCTTTTGTGCTCACCACTTTATTTTTGCGTTCCATACATCAACTGGGACAAAACAAATAGATACGATATTACTCTATTTTTAACTAGAATAAAAAAATCGTGAAGCTAATAAAGCTTCACGATAGGATATATTAGACAGATAAAGTTTGCCCTGGATAGATATTTCCTGTGATACCGTTCATAGCTGCAAGTTCATCTGCCGTCAACCCATAGACCGAAGCAATCGAAGTTAAAGTGTCACCAGACTGAACAGTGTATGTACGAGAAACTGCTGAGGCAGAAGTTGAAACCGTGGTAGAGGCAGCTGCTAAAGGAATCTGAAGAACTTGACCTATCATGATATGGTCTGTAGCTTGAAGTCCATTTTGAGCGAGGATGGCATCCATGGTTACACCATATTGCGCTGCAATGTCATAGACAGTATCACCTTTTTTCACAGTGTAGGACTGCAAACCATAAGCACTGCTAGCAGGCGTTGATGTAGGTGATGCGGTAGCGTAACTTGTGGTTGAAGGCGCAGCAACACCACCTCCATCATAGGCCGTCAAGCCATACTCTGCAATTAAAGCATTGAGTTTTGCGGCATAATTTGGGTCTGTTGCATAACGGCCTTGCAACCAAGCCGTTGCATCTTGGTAAGAGCTCGTGTTTTCACGCCAAACACCAGAATACAAGAATGAACCTCGCAAAAGTTGCGCTTGAGCTACACAAGCTTCAGCAACTGAACCATAAGCTTGGAAGGGCTCAACAACATTTTGCATCTGCCCATCAATAAACTCTTGTGTTGGAAGGTAAACAGGAGTTCCCGATGTATATTTTACACCAAAGATATTGTTATAATTGACAGCCAGAGCACTTTGGCCTGCACTGCTCTCTAAAATTCCCTGCGCAATCATCACAGACGGATAAAGACCGTATTCGTTAGCAACAGGCGTCGCTGCTTCTGCTAACTCCTGTACAGACATTGCTTGTGCTTTTACCGCTCCAAGACTGGTGAGTGCAACTGCTGCTGCACCAAATAAAAATTTGTGCTTTGTTCTCATTCTACAAAAACTCCATAAATAAAATATTTATTAATTCTAAGTATATACTATTTGCTAGTCAATGTAAACCTATACAATTTGTTATATGATAATTTTATAATCTTTATTCGCTTTTTTTATGTAAAAGTGGTAGAGTAAGTTTTATAATAGAGAAAAGAGTCCTTAGGGATAAAAAGGAGAATTTTATGTCTAAAATTTATGAAAATATCACGGAACTTATCGGGCAAACACCCGTTATTAAGCTTAGAAATCTTCCTGCAGATAGTGCAGAAGTTTATGTCAAGCTTGAAGCCTTTAATCCCGGTGGTTCTGTAAAAGATCGTATCGCGCTCAATATGATTCGTCAGGCTGAAATTGATGGTCTTTTACAAGCTGGCGGCACTATCGTCGAACCCACATCTGGCAATACAGGCATCGGCCTTGCTTTTGTAGGTGCTGCTCTGGGATACAAGGTTGTTATCGTTATGCCTGAAACTTTCTCTGTGGAACGCCGTAAGTTGATTCAAGCTTACGGTGCTGAGCTTGTCTTGACACCAGCAGCTGGCGGAATGAATGAAGCCATTGCTACAGCAGAACGCCTCGCAAAGGAAAACGGCTGGTTCCTTCCCCTTCAGTTTGAAAATCCAGCTAATCCAGCTGCTCATGAAGCAAGCACTGCTGTGGAAATACTCGAAACTTTTGGTAAAACTGGTTTAGATGCCTTTGTTGCAGGCGTTGGGACTGGTGGGACAATTTCAGGTGTTTCGCATGCTCTGAAAAAAGCCAATCCTGCACTTAGAAGTTATGCTGTTGAGCCAGCCACTTCCCCACTTTTAAATGGCGGACAACCCCAACCTCATAAAATTCAAGGTATTGGAGTGCCCTTCATCCCTAAAGCTCTGGACACTTCTTCTTACGATGAAGTCATCGATGTTCCTATCGAAGAAGCTTTTAGCACTGCTCGCGAAATCGGTTTTAATCAAGGTTTCCTTGTGGGTATCTCTAGTGGTGCGGCTATCTGGGCTGCACTGGAGGTCGCTAAGAAACTGGGTAAAGGTAAAAAAGTGCTGGTTCTGTCCGCAGATAATGGCGAACGCTATCTTTCGACAGAACTGTATGATTTTTAGTTTGGAAAATTCGAGTGGGAAGTGAGTCCTTAAGCTAAAAGCTAGTGTCTTTCTCGCAAATTTATAAAAAGAAACCGCCCTATTAGCCTACTTATGTGCTGAGAGTGAGCGGTTTTTCTGTTTTTTAAGTTGTGGATTGGTGGATGATGAGGGCGGGGCGAGCGCGATGAGGTATAGTTCCACTATCAACTCGTAGTGCTCCTGAAGCATTTACTACAATCTGACTAGGAGGGTTACCCATTGGATTAGGATTAGCTCGAGTACGTGTGGACCATGAGCTACCAGAGGGAATTGTACGGTCCGCAAGGTTACTAAAGCTACCATTTTGTGACAAACGGGTCACATCTGCCAAAGAAAGAGAAAATGCTCCTCTTCGCCCTTCAAGACTCACTGCCGTCAAATCTTCTGCTTGAATTGAGAAATCTTCTAGATTAGTAGGTATCCAATTATTGCTCTCTTTTTGTTCCCATATGAGCTCACTGGCAGAAAACGTAGGTGTCATAAGTGGATTTGCCACAGGCTGAACAATAGCCTTGACCATATCATTAAGGGCATCATACCAATCTTGATGAGCATGGAAATCTGTATTTATAGGTACGCCCGCAAAGATACCTTCATTTTTTATAATCATATGATTCCCCTCACTCATATCATCAAGATAACGGTATTCTTCTCCAGCCATGGTAAAGATACGCCCTGGCTCCATGGAACTAAAGTTAAAAGCAGATACAGGAGCATCAGAGGAAGGATTCCCATCTCCATGACTTCTAATAACTTCAAGAAGGTTGCTCACCTCTCCTGATGTCGGTTCATCTTCAAAATCACTGTCCGGCGTAATCAACTGACTGTCCACATGGATAGCGTAGTAATAAGAACCACGGATATCATGTGCCGCCTCTGTCATCTCCGCTGCATCAAGCAGATATGAGCTGGCTTGGCCTTCATTGAGTTGATTTGCCCAGTAAGCCCAGCCTGTTTCATGGTCGATAACCCAGAAGTTGCCGATTTTCTCTTCGTTGGAAAGTGTTGCCCATTCTTCTAGGTCTATTGGTGCATGGTCTTGCGCCAAGTGTTGGGCTGTTGTACGTTCTGTACCATCCGATGCTCCCGGCCAAACTGTACTTGTTGGCCCCTGACCATTCGTATAACTCTCTCCTTCTTGCCAGTAGGCATCCTCACCCGTACCCGGATGAGTGGCCCCATCTGTCTCACCGTCTGTGGCACTATCGCCAGCGATGTAGTCTCGCGCATGCCCCGCTGCAGCCGTCATCAAATCTTCTGAATCGCGGTTGAAGGTGGGCAAGTACCAAGGCGCACGTTCTCCTTGACGGGTCCAACCAAAGGTCAAGTTACTATATTGGTTAAAGACGGCAGAGTCCCCCGTGCGGATACTGAGGCTTTCTGTTGAGGGGATGTAGGTCGTCCAGGTCTCTACGCTCTCCCGAACGGCAGTTGGCACTATGGAGTTGAACTCCTCTTCTCCACGGGCTCGAATCGCCATAAACTCAGACAGACGAATCCGTGCCATGACAGGTTCCTCCCCATAATTTTCGACAAAGACATCCTTGTTTTCGGTGTCACGATTATAGTAATCATGAACACGGCCACCAACTTCGAATGCATTATCTCTTAGGCGGTCGTTAATGGCGCGTTGGTTGAAGGCGGTAAAGGCGAATGTCCCTGCAATCAGCAGAAGGAGTGTGAACAGAACTAGGGCAATCCCCAGTTTTCTCTTGTTTTTTACGTGCATTTTATTTTTCCTCTTTTTTTAATTTTTTCGGTTGGCAGTGATGTCGAATAGGAGTACTCTCAGGTATATGACCAGCAGCACACGGCAAAAAACGTCCCAGTCATCCGGAACGTTTTGGTGCATAGAGAAAAGAACGGCAATCTACCGCCTGTTTATGTGCTGTGCTGTGCTGTGCTGTGCTGTGCTGTGCTGTGCTGTGCTGTGCTGTGCTGTGCTGTGCTGTGCTGTGCTGTGCTGTGCTGTGCTGTGCTGTGCTGTGCTGTGCTGTGCTGTGCTGTGCTGTCTGATTATAGAGCATGGCTTTTTCCTCGTCAAGTATATTGTACACATTAAGTAACACAATATACATATTATATAATGTTATTGTAATCTTTTTTCTTACCAAATTCAAAGTGATATCATAAAAATGATGGTGTGGAGAATAGTTACCAATAAAACACTCAAACAAAAAAAGCACTTAACCCTTGCATTCTTGTACAGAGGATTAACTACTTTTTTTCATTTTTGGGATATTGGTCCAATTTCTTTTCTCAGGGTCGAACTGGTCTAAGCTTCTTGGCTTTCCAAGTCTACAAGCTTCCTCCCTAGTTTCTTCAAAAGTTTTTGACTCTCTCCTTTGCCAAAACCTTTTAGAAATGCCTTTCACCTAAAACAGTGATAACAGTTAACAATCATCCTGCAACTTTAAGCATTTCCTGATAAATGTTTCGGAAAATGGTAAGGAAAGTCTCAACTTCTAACATATTGTTGGTATGGTCTAAACTAATGCGCACTGCGCTTGTTGCGAGGTCTGGCTTGACATGCATTGCCATGAGTGTACCAGCAGCTGCATTTTTCTTTGAGGAACATGCTGAAGTTGTTGAAATATAAATCTCATGCTTTTCGAAAGCGTGGACAACCACTTCTCCTCGGACACCGCGTATTCCAAAAGTGAGAATATTCGGCGCAAAGTTCTCCATTCCCGAAAATAGGATGACCTTCTCTTGTTTGGAAAATTCCTCAAAAATAACGGCCTTCATTTGGCGAATTTTTTCAGTCTTCTGCTCAAAGTTTTCTAGATTAAGACGAAGCGCCTTAGCTGTTGCTGCAATCCCTGCTAAGTTTTCCGTTGTCGAACGTTTATTGTTCTCTTGACCTCCTCCATGCAGCAGAGGGGTTAAACGTTTTCCTGATTTAACATAAAGAAAACCTACACCACGTGGGCCATGAAACTTATGAGCAGAAAAGGTCGCAAAGTCAACACGTTCCAACATAAAATCTTCAACAGCAATTTTCCCAATGGCTTGTACTGCATCGATATGAAAAGAAATCGTTGGCCTGTCTTCTAGAAGTTTTGCAATTCCCTTGATGGGCTGAATAGCGCCTACTTCATTATTAACCGCCATTACAGATATCAAAATCGTGTCCTCACGAATGAGGGCTTCCAGTTCTGGCAATTTGACGAAGCCCTTTTCATCAACAGGGGCTAGCTCAACCTCAAAGCCTTGTGCAGCTAACCAAGCTGCTGTGTTCTTAACTGCTGGATGCTCTACAGCAGAAATAATAATATGCTTGCCAAATTTTTCCTTTTCAAAAGCAACACCTTTGAGTACCCAGTTATCACCTTCTGTTCCCCCACTTGTAAAAAAGATCTCGTCCGAGTGCACATGGAGTAATTCGGCAATTTGACGGCGTGAAGCCTCTAAAAGACGTGTCGCTGTTGAGCCTAAGTTGTGCAAACTTGAAGGATTCCCCATAATTTTAGTGGCAACATCTGTATAGGTGCGTAATACTTCTGGATGGATAGCTGTCGTGGCTGAATTATCAAAATAAATGATCTTTTCGTCCTCATTTCTGAATATCGTTCAATGCCTTTCTACTAGAGAAATAAGGCATTTCTCATCCTTTCATTCTATCACTTTTTTCTTGCTTTTTACAGCTTAAAAACCGAAAACTGATCGGACTGAAAAATCTGGATATTCATCTTTCTCTACGCAAGATAAAGTCATGCCTTAGATAAAAAGAAGAAACTTTTCTGTTGCTCCTTTCAGCTTCTGCTCTTATTTTTTCCAAACAAAAAAATACCATGGTTCTCCACGGTATCAGTATTTCTACGCTAGATTATTTAACAGCGTCTTTCAAAGCTTTACCAGCTTTAAATGCAGGAACTGTAGTTGCTGCGATTTTGATAGCTGCACCAGTTTGTGGGTTGCGACCTTCGCGAGCAGCACGTTCACGAGTTTCGAAAGTACCGAAACCGATAAGTTGAACTTTTTCTCCTTTTGCGAGGAATTCAGTCACTGATTCACCGAAAGCGTTAACTGCTTTTTCAGCATCTTTTTTAGTTAATCCAGCTTTTGCTGCAACTTCAGCGATAAGATCTTGTTTGTTAGCCATTTTAAAAATGTCCTCCATATTTTGTTTTACCTGTTCTTATTAGGCACTTTTCATTTTATCAAATGTTGTGGACCTTTGCAAGCCTAAACAGCGTTTTTCTGCGGTTTTTAAGTGATTTTAAGATTTAATCATCAAATTAAAAATGAAATTTCCACTGACTAAATCTAGCTGATCTGCCTTTAAATACAGGTTATCTGCTAAGGCAAGTCGTGGCAAATGAACCACAACTTGATCCTTTGCTGGCAAGACCTCAACGAAACTTGGAAGCTTGATGCTTGACTTCACATAACTCAGTATAGCACTCGTTGGAAGGTCAAGCGTTCCTGCAGACACACTTGTTACTTGAAGCGCAATGGAACCATCGTTTAAAGCTAAGGGTTCAAAGTATATATAAAGAGGAATTTTTTGACCGAAAAGTTGATAAGAAGCTTCTAAAACAGCCTGATTAGACAGGTAAAACTTATAACTCATCTCTGGTGTTTGAAAATCCTGAAGATAGGTGTTAATCAACTGATTCAACTGATCTCTATTTGTACTTACTTTGCCCACTTCTGTCGCCTCAGAAACTGTAGGGACATTTGTTAAGCTTGCTTGATCTCTTACATTAAATATTCGACTGGCAACAAAAGCTACGCCTCCTAGATTTATAGCAAGTAAGGCAAGAAAAAGCCATTTCCAAATTGTTTTTTTATTTTTCATTGTTCACCTGATATTCTTTGAACACTGCATTAGCCATGATTTGATAGCCTATATTATTAGGATGGAAACTGTCTGCTGCATAGAGTAAATCATTTGTTTGACCCTTGCTTTCAGAAATTCCTGACTCTCCATCAATTCCCTTATAAAGCAAGTCATTGATAGCTACAAAGCTAGCATTGTTTTCTTCTCTCACGAGTGCTTCTGTGGCAGTGTTCCAGTTATTAATGATATTTTGCAAGGCTGTGATATTAGGAAAATTTAGATAAAAAGGATTATAGATGCCCAGCACATAGACATGCGCCTTGGGATTAGTCTGACGGATATTCTCAAATATCTTTTTTAACTGTTTTTGATAATCCTTTGCGGGTTGCTCAAAGTCTTTTTCTCCTAACTTTGATAGGTTAGAAACATTATCACGAATCACCTTCATAACATCATTTCCACCAACAGTAAGCGTGATAAAATCCGCATGCTTTAGAGCTTTCTGGATGTCATCACTCTGCATTTTGTTATAAATCTGAGTACTGGTATCTCCCGCATGTCCAAAATTTTGCGCTGCCACTTTGACAGTATATCGATTTTCTATCTCTTTAGCCAAAAGCGGAACAAAACCTCCTTGACCAGTCGCATCTCCAACACCTTCTGTTAACGAGTCGCCCAGCGCAACATAATTTATCGTTTTATCTTGTTTTTGTGCTTGATTTTTTAAACGATTTCCAGCTGGTGCAAACATCATCGAGAGTACGGAAAATACAAGTAAACTTGCTAACAAGAAGCCAGCAAGTTCAAGAAGAATTTTCAGTTTCTTACTCATAATCAATCATAACAGCCCAAGCACCAGGTCCTGTATGTGTTGCAATCGTAGAGTTTGTATCCAAAATAGAAATTGGTTTTTCGACAAATTTTTGTAGTGCTTCCTTGGCTTTAAGTGAAAAATCAAGTGCTTCTACATGAGAAATACCAATTTCACGAATTTTTCGTCCAGATGATGCTACATGTTCTACTGTTTCATCCAACCATTTTGTGAAAGTTTTATTTCCACGCCCACGCATCATCACACCTAGTTCACGGTCCTTAAGTTCCATGACAATGCGGACGTGCAAAAGACTTCCGACAATACCTTTTGTACGGCTAACACGACCACCTTTTACCAAATTTTCCAATGTTGAGATACCGATGAAAAGTTCTGTATTTTCGCGAACATGGTTGATGCTCTGCAGGATTTCTTCTTTGCTCAAGCCCTCTTTGGCTAAGCGCGCAGCTTCAATAACTTGAAACTTTAAGCCTTGGTCCGTAAAATCACTGTCTAAAACGGTAACATTGCGTCCAGAAAGCATTGCACCTTGACGCGCTGCTTGCACAGTTCCACTCAGACTCTCGGTAATGTGGATGGAAATAATCTCATCCTCTGTACTTGCAAGCTTTTCATATGTTTCTGCAAAGACACCAACAGGTGGTTGACTTGTTTTAGGTAAAGCTTTTGAACCTTTCATTTTTTCCACGAAAGCGTTCAATGATAAATCTGAATCAAGGTAAGTTGTTCCCTCGATGGTTACAGACAGCGGAACCACAGTAATGTCATATTTTTCTACTAATTCTGGTTCAACAGTTATTGATGAATCTGTCACAATTTTAATTGCCATATTTTCTCCAAATCAAAATAAAAAGACTTCGATTTCTTTTCTAAACAATCTATGTTAAGATATATTAATATTATATCAAATGAACTCCATTTTCGCTAATGCTCTTATTTAAATTTGAAATTTTTTTGATTTTAGAAAGAAAAATCTCATAGAAAGAAGGATATCAATGGAAAAGCAAGCTTCTCGTGCTTATCAAATTGTTAATGAAGTCTTTAATGCTGTCACACATGGGATAGGAACCGGCCTTGCGATTGCTGGACTCGTTTTGCTTATACTTAAAGGCGTTTCCAATAATTCCCCTCTGCAGATTGTCGCCTTTTCAATCTATGGTGCTTCGCTTGTTCTGCTTTTTCTTTTTTCGACACTGGCACACAGCCTGCACTTTACACGTGCTCAAAAAGTCTTTCAAGTTTTTGATCATAGTGGAATCTTCTTGCTTATTGCAGGAACTTATACTCCTTACTGTCTCATCACACTTGGAAACTGGATGGGCTGGAGCATGCTTGCTCTTGTGTGGATATGTGCTATTTCAGGAATTGTTATAACAGCCATCTATTTGCCACGGTGGAACACGGTACCCAGAGGTTCGACAATCCTCTACATCGTTATGGGGTGGATTATTCTTTTTGCCATCTATCCCTTGTGGCAACTGCTGCCTGCTTATGGCTTCTGGTTCTTGGTAGGGGGCGGCATCATTTATTCTGTCGGTGCTATTATCTATCGCTACAAATTTCCCTTTGCGCACGTCATTTGGCATCTTTTTGTTTTAGGGGCAGCTCTATTAATGTGGTTTTCTATTTATGGCTATGTGGGTTAGTGTGAAGTTTCCCCCTCATTCGAAAATACCAATAAGTCTTTAACTACAATAACCGCAGCGTATTAAAAAACGCTATTTATAAACAGCGTTTAAGACATAAGCTTCCAATTTCTTCAAAAGTAACTCGCTTTCTTCCACATAGACTTGTGTCTGTGTGGTTTTTTTAGTGTCTGCAAAATGTAAAATAACTTGTATTGCTCCCGGAAAATCTCGCAATATCCGAGAGACATTTTTATTGTGGCGTGTATCGGCAAGATTTAGCCAAAGTTTGCGTTGAGTATCTTCGACTTCTGTAATCCTGTCTGCGATCATTTGCAAGTTTTCATTTCTTTCGGAAATTTTTCCAGAAATCAGATAAAACTTCCCTTTTTCCAAATCAGCCATGTAGCGCCGATAATTTTCCGGAAAAAGAGTGATATCAAAATTTTCTTTACTGTCTGTTCCTGCCAAGAAAGCCATCGTTTCACCGTTTTTCGTCCGATGCGTTCGAATGGAAAGCAGTTCTACTAAAATAACCGCTCTTTTATTCTTCTGCAAATCTTGGATATAAGTAAAATGTCCCTTTAGTTTGAGCGCCAGCGTTTGCAATGGATGCGGAGTAATGCCAACACCCATGAAATGTTTTTCAAACTCATACTTCTCTGACTGCAAGTAATCCTCAGCCTCTTGATAAGAAAACTTCAAAGCCGAGTCCCCAAAGAGGTCCAACTGTATATTTTGAGTGTAGTCAATCAAAGTAGGCAAGTTTTTCGCCAATTTTCCTCTATTTTTTTCTTGATCATCAAATGCCCCAATCTGAATCAAGGGCAAAAGATATTCTTGCTTCTGGAAGTTCTGCGGTAATTTTTTCACCAAATCCGACAAGTCAGCAAAAGGTCTATTTTCAACTATCCAGAAAGCCATATCTCTAGGAACAGTTCTAACATTTGCCAAGCCGAGAGCAATTTTCTTGTTTTCCACACGATCATGATAAGGCATCCGATTAATCACAGGGCGCTCCATCTGAAAGGCATTGTCTAGAGCATCTTGAATCATCATTTCTCTTTTACGGTCGCGCAGTTGCACTTCGTAAAATTCATCTGGATAATTCGCCTTAAAATAGGCAATCTGAAAAGCCAGAGCAGCATAAGCATAAGCGTGTGAGCGATTAAACCCATAGTTTGCAAAACGTTCAATCAAACGGTATATCTCTAAGGCTTTTTCTTCTGTATGACCCATTTTTAAACTGCCAGCCAAAAACTCTGCTTGCAGTTCTTCAAATTCCTTACCTTTTTTCTTTGAAATCGCGCGACGTAACACATCCGCTTTTCCTAAAGAAAAACCTGCAAAACGTTGGGCTACCTGCATTATCTGTTCTTGATAAATCATAATCCCATAGGTCGGTGCTAAAATATCCGTCAGCGTATCGTCAATGACTTCTATCTCTTCTTGCCCGTGTCGCCGCGCCACAAATTCAGGGATAAACTGAGACGGACCAGGGCGAAAGATTGAAGTCGCATCCACAATATCCTCAAATTTAGTCGGAGTAAGATTTCGGAGGAAGCGTCTCATTTGAGGATTTTCAAACTGAAAAATTCCTAGCGTATTGCCTGCACGAAAAAGCGCCAGAGTTTCTTCATCCTCTAGATTAATCTTCAGAGGATTAATCCTAATGCTTTTCCGTTTTTCCACCAGCTCACACAAACGCTCAACGATAGTAAGGTTACGCAAACCCAAGAAATCTATTTTTAGAAGACCAATCTCCTCTATATCGGGAGCCTCATATTGTGTCAAAGCGAGATCATCCGAGGGCTTTAAGGGAACATAGTTGACAAGTGACTCTTGACTGAGCACCACACCAGAAGCGTGTGTCGATGTCTGGCGGGGTAAACCTTCAATACGCGTAGCTATCTCGTAAACTTTTTGCAGCCTGCCGTCTCGCAAAATTTCGGACTTTAGCTTAGGATTTTCTTCATATTCGTCACGAAGAGAACCAAATCGGTTTACAAGCATGCGTGTCAAGTTAGACAACTCTGCCTCGTTCATGCCAAATACTTTTCCTACATCACGTAGGGCTTGGCGCTTTCCTAAGGTAGAGAAAGTCACAATCTGCGCAACATGATCGCTACCATAGCGGCGTTTCATATAGGCCAAAAGTTCCGCACGCTTTGTATCAGGCATGTCGATGTCAATATCGGGCATGGCGACACGCTCTGGATTTAAAAAGCGCTCAAAGAAAAGATTGTTAGCCACAGGGTCAACATGTGTGATGCCTAAGGTATAAGCAACAAGGGAACCCGCAGCTGAACCTCTGCCCATTCCGCAATAGATGTTATTATCACTCGCATAGCGAAGTAGATCTGCAACGATGAGGAAATAGTCGTCGAAACCCATCTGATGGATAACCGAAAGCTCATGATCTAAGCGCTCACGATAAACTTTCCCCTCTGGTAAGTTTACTTCTGCTGTTTCGCGAAGAAGTTCTGCCGCATTTCTTCTCCTATCAAATTGAGGCAGCTCTAATTTTTCACTAAAATCATAAGAAATATCTTGAACCAAATGCTCAAGATTTGCCAAAGCCTGTGGGTTATTTTGCCTATAGAAATTTTCGTAAAATTCTGGTCTTTGTAAAAGCTGGTCGTTTGATAAGGTCAAACTCTGATCATAGGGTCTAAGATCACGAATCGCATGCAAAACTTCTAAGCTCTCATTATCTGACAAAGTGAGATAGCGCACCGGCTGAAAAGGCAAGGCAGGAAGCTTGAACGACATTTTCCCTGTCGTATGAGTAGAAATCCCAACATATATTTCTGCTTGAATCTGAGACAGGACAGATAGATTGGCATAGGATTCTGAGACAACTAAAGCCACATTATTTAGTAAGCCTTCAATATCTGAAAAGCGACGTCGACCATAGTTATGACTCGAAGAAATTTTTAAAAGATTTTTATATCCTTCAGTATTTTTCGCGATAAAGCTAACTGAAACAGGCAAGTTTTCCAACTCAAAAACCAGCTCTATTCCTATAATAGGCTGTAAGTTTCTTTTTTGCGCTTCTATCGCAAAGCGATAGGCTCCATGAAGATTTCCCACATCACAAATGCCCAGTTGTTTGTAGCCCTGTTTTTCTGCTATCCGCAGATAGTCTTGGACTCGAACAACACTATCGAGAAAACTATATTCCGTTTTGGTATTGAGTTGTGCGAACATATGGCCCCTTTCTGTTTATTTTTTACACTATTTTTCGCATTATTCTTGAATTTTAGTTCTAATAGTATTATACTTTATTTTGAAGAAAAATCGAAAGAAGAATCATTATGAAAGTACTTGTAACTCTTTTCTGGTCGGCTGTTATTGGCGAAGTTGTAGGTTACATTATAACTGCACTTGCTGGAGTACCTGACGAGCCATTGAGCACTTTGATTGTCTCACTTGTATTCGGACTTTTCGTTTTACTTATTAGTGAAGTCGGAGTGGTTCAACCAAAGAAATAATCTCTCTTAAATGACTGATATATAAAAAAGCAGCTTTTAGTCTGCTTTTTTTGTTTCATGATAATCACTTTCCTGCTTTTCCCAGTAATGTTTATCTTCCTCGCTAATTTCTCTTAAGACACGGGCAGGATTTCCCACTGCAATAACATGTGCGGGCAGATCTTTTGTCACTACTGCCCCTGATCCGACAATCGTTCCCTCGCCAATGGTAACACCAGGATTCACGATGACACCTGCGCCGAGCCATACACGATTTCCAATAGTGATTGGCTTTGCGTATTCAAGGCCACGAGCACGGACATCTGCATCAATAGGATGCAGCGGTGTAATCAGGCTCACACGAGGACCAAACATCACATCATCTCCAATAGTAATCGGTGCAACATCCAAAAAGATACAGTCGACATTGGCATAGAAGTTTTCACCAATATGCGTGTTAAAACCATAATCAACTTGAAGTGGCGGATTCACATAAATAGATTTTCCTGTACTTCCAAACAGTTGTTTTTCTAAGGCAATAATTTTTTCCTGTTCCAGTAGGCTGATTTGATTTATCTTTTGAGCAAGTGCCCTTGATGTTTGTGGATTATACTCTTTTTCAATCTTAGCTGCACTGTAAAGTTGACCTGAAATCATACGTTGATATTCTGACATGGTTCCCCCCCTCCCTCAATAATAAAACCAGTATATCAAATTATGATGGGAAACAATATTAAAAACTATACACAAAAAATCCCCAACTATAGGTAGGGATTTTTATTTTTACATGTTTTCAACAGCAGCTTTAACAAAGGCTTGGTAGAGCTCTTCTGGACGGTTTGGACGTGATTGTAATTCTGGGTGATATTGACAAGCAACGAAGAATTTCTTGTCTGTCAACTCAACAATTTCGACCAGACGGTTATCTGGGGAAACACCGGAGAATGTGAAGCCAGCAGCTTCAAACTGTTCACGGTACTTATTGTTAAACTCATAGCGGTGACGGTGACGACGTTGTACAACATCAACATCGTTATAAGCCGCACGTGCTTTAGTGTTTGCTTTTAGTTTTGATGGGTAAAGACCCAAACGTAAAGTTCCGCCCATGTCTTCAACATCGACTTGGTCACGCATAATATCAATGATTGGATACGGTGTTTCTGGATTTAATTCGTAAGAATGTGCCCCTTCCATGCCTAAAACATTACGTGCAAACTCCACGCAAGTCATTTGCATACCAAGACAGATTCCCAACATTGGTACATCATTTTCACGTGCATAACGGATGGCTGAAATTTTACCTTCTGAACCACGTTGACCAAATCCTCCAGGAACGATGATACCATGTGCATCTTTCAAGCGCGCAGCAGCATTGCTGTCATCCAAGTCATTTGCATTTACCCAGTCTAATTCGATATCACTGTCTACTGGATATCCGGCATGTTTCAGCGCTTCTGTCACCGAGATGTAAGCATCTGGCAGTTCTACATATTTACCAACCAAAGCAATTTTGACCTTTTTCTTAAGGTTCATCACGTGGTCAACCATTGCTGCCCATTCTGTCATATCAGCTGCAGGAGCATCAAGTTTCAAGTGATCACAAACGATTTGATCCATGTTTTGCTCTTGCAAGTTTAACGGGATTTGATAGAGATGTTCCACATCAAGAGACTGGATAACTGCTTCAGGATCAACGTCACAGTACATGGCTACTTTGTCGCGCATTTCACGTGTGATTGGGACTTCTGTACGAAGCACCAACATATTGGCTTGGATACCATATTCACGCAATGTTTTTGTCGCATTTTGTGCAATTTTGGTTTTTAACTCACCAGCTGCACGCAAGTGAAGGATTGGGACAGTGTGAATGTACATTACATTATCTGAACCAACTTCCGCTTTCATTTGGCGCAAGGCTTCAATGAATGGCAGGGATTCCATATCACCTACTGTTCCACCTACCTCAGTGATGATAACATCTGCATCTGTCATTGTCGCCGCACGCTTAATTTTTTCTTTTAGTGTATCTGTAACGTGAGGCACCATTTGAACTGTCGCTCCAAGATACTCCCCTTTACGCTCTTTACGTAAAATTTCAGAGTAAACTTTACCTGAAGTTACATTTGAGTATTTATTAAGATTGATATCAATAAAACGCTCGTAGTGCCCAAGATCAAGGTCTGTTTCAGCGCCATCATCTGTAACAAAAACCTCACCGTGTTGATAAGGACTCATTGTCCCTGGGTCAATATTAAGATATGGGTCAAATTTTTGTACAGTTACTTTAAGGCCTCGGTTTTTGAGCAAACGTCCCAAAGACGCTGCAACAATACCTTTACCCATTGATGATGTACCACCACCTGTGACGAAAATATACTTAGTTGCCAATGCGAAATCTCCTCTGTTTTCTATATTAAGCCTGGGAAAATATGATGGAAAAATAGTTGCTTTTTATTTTTCCTAACGAGGCGCTTAGGCAAAGCTCCGTAGAGCTTGCCATCGAACATTTAGTGGTTTTAGCCACAAATGTGAGTCGCGAAATAAAAAAATAAGCTCCCTTTCGTAAGGGAGCTTCTGACTTTACCGCAAAAAGCGGTGCCCGAACATTATTTTATCTGATTTTCGTTTTTTTGTCAAGGTCCTTGATTTTATAGGGAGCAAAAAAGAGGGTAAGAATATCTCCCCTCCTTTTAGAAATTAGTGAATATCAGTAGGACTCGCGAGCAACTGGTTTCTCTCTGAGGTCATCTACTTCGACTTTATTTGTCATCTGCACCTCCCTCTTTATTGTTAAGTTCATTTTCTCACACTTTACCTTCATTACCAACTGATATGCAAATACAGGTATTTTACTGGTAGCTTGCACGTTCTCCACCTATAAGCTTAGGGCGTGATTTAAGAGCGGTGACATGCGCGCCCCCAAGTTCTTTTAGGACAGGTCGCACAGGGATTTGAACATGCTTCACGTGCATTCCAATAGCTGTGTCTCCAATATCAAGACCAGCATATGCCGTGATATGCTCAACTTCGACCGGTGCCTTAAAAAGCTTATAAGCTGCCACTTGCCCACTGCCTCCTGCATGGAGCTGCGGAACAACAGAAACGATTTCCAAGTCTTTTTTGTCTGCCAATTCTTGCTCTACAAGTAAGGCACGGTTAAGGTGTTCACAAGCTTGGACAGCTAAATAAATCCCCCGCGTCTTAAGCGCCTCATAAATTGTTCCGACAATTACTTCGCCAATCTCTGCTGATGAATTCTTGCCAATCCTACCACCATTGACTTCGGAACTGGATAATCCCAGGACAAAAATTTGTCCGGGTTTTATCTCTGTCTTTTCAATAACATCTTCAATAATAATTTTTGTTTCTTCTTTAATTTGTTTTAAGTCCATGAAGCGCACCTGATTTCTTAAGAATTTCTGTGAGGAGTAAGGCAACGACAAAGCCTACACTGGTTTGCACAGCATTAATTGCCATATCTGGCAAGGCCACTGCTAAGCTTCCGACAATAAACATATCCGCCACAAAATAACCACCGACCATAACCAGAGTAGCCAGCAAGTAATTAAGTGCCTTGTTTTTTGTTGCTACACCCAAATAACCTTGTAGCCCATGAATGACTAAGGTGAAAAACATATATGCAGTATATCCAGCAATAAAGTCATTGAGAAAGCCTGCCAGGGCCCCAACGATTAAACCTTCACGTTTTCCAAGAAGCATCGCTGTCGTGAAAATACCCGCATCAAGTAAGGTAAAATAACCACCAGGAATAGGTATTTTCGTGAAATAGCCTAGTACAAATGTCAATGCAGCTAACAGCGCCAAGAGGGTTAATCTTTTAGTTGAGTACTTCATTTATCCTGCTTCCTTTTGCTTTTCAATGTTTGTTCAAACTCTACACCATAGCGCTTGTCGGCAGACTTTGGTGTATTTTTTATTGATTTGACTACAAAGTCAACAGCTTCTCGTGTTGCTGCGGTTAACGTTTTGCCATTGGTCAACTCTGCGGATAAAACAGAGCCGAAAATATCTCCTGTACCATGATAAGCGCCAGGTAATTTTTCTGCAAAAACATAGTCAATCTGTCCAGTGCTTCTTGCGGCAGCAGCTCCAACATATTTTTCATCAAGCATGACACCAGTCAAAACGACATTTTTTGCCCCTCGTGCTTGTAATTTTTCGATGAGCATTTCAATGAAGGCTTCTGTCTGCACCCCTTCTTGATAGGGTGTTCCCGTTAGGAGGCAGGCTTCTGTAATATTTGGTAAAAGAACATCCGCATAAGGCAAGAGTTCGCCCATTTTCTCTACAAAATGCATGTCAAACACACTATAAAGTTCCCCGTGATCGGCCATAACAGGATCGATTATGGCAAGATTATTCGCATCTTTATATATATCGATCAACTCTTTGAGCACGTCAATTTGTTCGGCAGAGGCCATAAAACCACTGTAAATCCCATCCATATGGAGATTTAGTTCTTTCCAAGCTTTGATAATATTGCGCATTTCATCTGTCAAATCAAGATAAGTAAAGTTCGTAAAACCTCCTGTGTGTGTTGACAAAAGCGCAGTTGGTAAAAGACGGCATTCAATACCGTAAGCGCTTATAATGGGGAGTGCGACTGTTAATGAACAGCGCCCTACGCAAGAAATGTCATGAACAGCAACAACGTTTTTAGTCAAGATAGATTACCTCCTTGAGATAGAGCCCTTCTGGGGCCGCAGTCGGACCTGCTAGGTCACGATTTTTACTTTCTAAAATCTTTTTAATCTGTGAAACAGGCATCCGCCCGTTTCCTATTTTGATAACAGTTCCCATCATATTACGAACCTGCTTATAAAGGAAACCGTTACCACGAAAAATAAACTTGTAATTTTCTTCGTCAAGCTTCACAAGTTCAGCCTGAGTAATCGTCCGCACCTTGTCTTCAACCGTAGCACCAGCTGCTGTAAAGCCAGTAAAATCATGCGTTCCTATCAAATCCGCTAGGGCTTGCCGCATCAAATCTTCATCCAGATTGTAGCGAAAATGTGCACGATAAAGGCGGTAAAAGGGACTCCGAACTTTACTGTTTTCCAGAAAATACTCATAAATCTTTTCATGCTTGTTAAAGCGAACATGGAAGTCCTCTTCAACTTGTGTGACTTCATGAAAGGCAATATCCGATGGAGTTTGCGTGTCCAAAGCAAAACGTAAACGTTCCTCATCTCGCTGCCCTTGCAAATCAAAATGAATCCGCTGACCATGCGCATGGACACCTGAATCTGTTCGGCCTGAAGCTTGCAATATTACGGACTGATGAGAATTTAATTTTGTCAAGACTTTTTCAATCTCTTCCTGCACTGTCCGCTGATTGTTTTGCGTTTGAAATCCTGCAAAATTTGTGCCATCATAAGCAATCGTTGCCATATATCTAGTCATGCTTATATTATAGCAAAAAATCAAGTATATATTTGTCCAAGCGAATCTAAAATTCCCATTCATTTCCATTCTTTTTTACCCCCTCCAAAACTTCCTTTCCCCTCTTTACACCGTATAATAATTGAAACAGAAACTGTTTAATCAAAACATTGACATCAGTCTAGAGAAGAGTCAAAAATGCCCATGTCGTTTTTTATATCAGAAAGATAAAGGACGGTAAACGTGCTTGAAGATAAAACTCCCAAAAATGAAAAAAATACTTGACCAAGTAGACAAGAATACTATGATTAATACCTTTGTTTTTACATTTTGACTAAAGCCAGCTTCCTTCTCTCTATCCAAAATACTTCATTTGAAAAGCAATGTTGCTGGTACTTAGCGCGTCTACTTCAACCATCAGTACTATGTTCACTTTCCTTTTATTCTCCCTATGAACCCGAAAAATAATTCGCTCTATATTAACTTCTTGTACCCTAACTATACTGATTATTTAAAATAGATTTGGCACAAAATTTGGCACAAGCCCCCTATAGACATAGAGATTCACCTATAAGAATAGCCCATTATGTCATAACATATTTACTATTTAACAAAAAACTCTCTGCCCTAACAGAGAGTCAATTCATTATGTAAATCATTCTTCTGAACTAATATTTGAAACATATTCACGGAATAAATTTACGATTCCCCAAGCGATAAAAACAAGAGGAATAAAAATTAACGGAGTTCCAAGTAGAGCATACTTAGTTGTAAAACCATCATTAGGAACCCAATAATAAACACAATAACTAAAAACATACAAGGCAAAGAATAAAACTAAGCCGATATCAACAGGAATATAAGTTTTCATATTCTCCTCCTTAAACTACTTTATAACTATAAATCCCAATACTGGAATATATTTACATATGCAACAGCTGTCTTTGGAGTTTTAGAACTAACGGTTCCTGTTTTAATCCATTGGCGCTGAACTACTTTAACCTGTTTAAAATATGGACGAACTATAATTTGATACCTTTTACTTTTAGGAACAGTTATTGAATAATTTGTTCCATAAGTATAGCTCTTCCCAATAGTCACACCTAGCGAGCCTCCAATTGTAGCCTGACCAGCAGGATAAGAGCCACATATGGAAGCGCTAACCGAGCGACTTAAACTTGAAGATTGATTAACAATTAGCGTCGCCGGCCCTTTACCAATTAGACCAGTCCGCCACCCGCCATAATAATATTTATTAGTGGTTTTGCTATCAACTTTCCAAAAATAAGCAGTTGTAGAAATCCCTCTACTTTCTATCTTATGAGGTGATAATTCTTCTGCAAACACAGATACAGTGGGGCCTACGGCTCCAGATAATAACAATAATGACGCACTTGATGAAAGAATTTTACTTATTAACTCTTTCATAGTAACTTTCTTTGATTTCTAGACAAATATTTTTGTCATTATCTGACCATACCGATGAAAATGTAGTCACTGCTATTGCTTCTCACTTTCCATGACAGTATCACCGCCTTTACTTTATTTTGGATTCCAACGCCGTATCGAAAGCGCTATCTTTATTTAAAGTCATTATATATGAATAAATCATCAATTACAAGCTATACAAGCAATTTTTAAGAAAAATAAAAATAGGTTAGGTACAAAACATAAAAAAGCCCCGCCACAAAGGCGGAGCGAGGTTTGGCATCATGATCCGAGGGGGATTCGAACCCTCGACCGTTCGCTTAGAAGGCGAATGCTCTATCCAGCTGAGCTATCGGACCAAAGTAAACAAGTAGAATTTTTCACTACCCGTCTAGTCTATCATATTTTTCTAATTGAAGCAATTATTGACCTGCATAAGGATTCGCATAGGTGGTTGTGTCGTCTGCCACCGCTCCTCCAGATCCTGGAACTGTAGTTCCATCTCCATAATAACCCGTTCCATCATCTGCTGCACCACTGTAGGGAACGCTAGGGGAGCTTGACTGCTCTGCACTACTCTTTGTCTCATCAGAAGATGCCGGCTTATCGCTTGTTGCAGCGCTGCCATCTGTTGACACATAGGCAGTTGAGTTGCTGCTGTCTAGTTTTACAAATGATCCGTCGACATCAATACCATAAACTGTTGATTTACCATGTTCTGTTACTGTTGCAGAGGGCATAAAATATGAACTTGGTGCATTTCCAGTCAAAGTTTCATAAGTAATCAAGTTGTCGCTTAAACGGTTTCCAGTCTCTTTTTGTAAAGAAGAACGGAGAGCATTTTGAACGGCAAGTGCTGTATTATTAGCCAAGAGTTGGTAAGAACCACCATCCGCTGGATTTGTATAACCAATAGCTTGATACTGAATCGAAACAACTTTATTAAAGCAATCCTTGTAGCCCAATAAAGAGGTCAAGGTAGAGCTATTGATTGGAATATTTGTCTTGATGTCCTTACTAATATCATTTAAGAATTTTTGATACTGTGTAATATTATTCAGCGCCAATAATTTTTTCATGACTGCAGAAATAACTTCTCGCTGATGCGCTGCACGTCCATAGTCGCCATTAGGTAAATGATGGCGATCACGTGCATAAACAAGCGCTTGTCTTCCATCAATGTGCTGTTTCCCTGGTGGAACTTGCTCCGTATATTCTGGTTCGGTATCGGAGATGTAGAGCGTCTGCCCTGTTGTATTGTCAATATCAATACCCCCAACATCGTTCACCAAATTGACAAGCCCATCAAAGTTAATCATCAAGAAGTTATCAACAGGGATTCCCGCTTGATCACCAATGGTTTTCAAAGCATACTCAACGCCTGTTTCCAGCCCGCCAGCATTATATCCCATTGGATAGGCGGCATTCACTTTCTGTGTCGAAACAGCATTTCCTTTTTCATCCAGAATGTTAGACATGATATCTCGTTCAATAGATACCATTGTCGTTGTATTCGTTTTTGGATTAAGCGTCATGACAATTTGGGAGTCAGAGTTGCCATCCCAACTGGTTGATCCTCCACGACCAGCTCCGCCTGTATCAACACCCATAAGTAAAATAGTTAAAGGCTCTGTAGCTTTGATAATGTTTTCTGCATCTGCATTACCTGCTTCAGCATAAGTCTTTGAGAAGGCTTGTGTTGTGCTATTTAAGACTGTCGATACATAGACAGTAGCTGCTCCTGCCGTTAAGGCGATGATTCCCATAATCATCAGCAGCGATTTTTTCCAAAGTTTCATAGTAAGATTATATCAAATTTTTACGAATAAACAACAAGAGATGCAAAAAGCTCCATGGCAAATCCACAAAAAAGGCGTAAGAATAACAAACGTCCCAGACCTATTTCTTCCTAAAATGAGTAAAAAACTCGTTAAAACACTGTAAAAAAAAATAAAAATTCCAGCAAAGACTGCGTGCATCCATTATCTCACAAAAATGTGCTGAATAAGTCTTTGTTATCTGCAAAAATCACTAGAAAAACTTCACCATAACATAGACATCTATCAAATTTCCATGCTCATCACGTGCACCGTATTTTTGAATGGCCTCTATCGTAAAACCAAATTTTTCATACAAGTGGATGGCTGCTTTATTTCGTTTTTGGACTGTGAGTTCTAAACGCTTTAATACTCCTATTTCCTCCACCCATTCGAGAGCATCTTCAAAAAGAAACGTCCCTATGCCATAACCTTGAAACTTTGAGGCGACCGCAATAAAAATATCTCCAATATGGCGGACACGATAATGAAAATCAGCAGTAATATGCAAAACTCCCGCAATTTCTTCTCCTAAAAAGGCAAGGAAATAAGCATTGTTATCCTTCTGGAAAAGTTGTTCCAAATATTCTTCCATCTGAGACTCGGTCATCAGTACTCCTGCCTCATCCAAGGTCAAAAAATGGCTCTCCCTACCAACCTGATCAAGAAAAGCAATCAATTTTGAGCTGTCTTTCTTCCTTGCCTCACGAATAAGTAACTCTGTACTCATAACTGTCTTAAAAGCCCTTCGTAGCGTTGCCCGTGCGGGATAAGTTCTAACTCACGTACCGCATCTGTAGCAAAGCCGTCCACATATTTATCCAGCCTTACTTCCAAATAATGGTCCGGCAAAGCTGAACCCAGAAGTTCCCCCCACTCAATAACTGAAACACCATCACCAAAAAGATAGTCATCAAGATCAAAGCTATCGGGATCATCACCTGCACGATAAACATCCATATGATACAGGGGAAGTTTCCCTTCATCATATTCACGGACAATGGTGTAAGTTGGACTCTTAATCATCTGGTGAATGCCCAGACCTATCGCTAAGCCTTTTACAAAGGTCGTTTTTCCCGCACCAAGTTCACCTGTCAGCACAAGAACATCCTGTGCTTGAAAGAAGCTGCCCAAATGCTCGGCAAAGGCTAGCATCTCCTCTTCATTTACTTTTAATTTCATAGTATTCATTATAACATAGTTCTGAATATGTCAATTTATTTCTTCTTATCTGTTAGCAACTCCTCTAAGGCAGATCTATTTCCACCACCAGCAGTTGCCAAATTTCCAGTAGACACTCTTTGACTAACGTATTATAGACTCTAAGTTTATCATCATTATTTACAATCACATCAGACATAATCCCCCATAGGATTATGCCCGATACTTTCATAATCAATCTCATACGATTTAATTATCCCTTCTGGTATTAAGGCCTTTTGCTATAGATTCTTCAGTCCTCACTCTATCTCCTTTTTGGCTTCCTCACTCGTCACCACGCTTAGCATTTCATCCTAAAATTGTTTCTTATCCATATAAAGCTTCCCTCCAATCTCTAAAATAATAACAATGCGTACAGCAATTAAAATACCCATTGATACTAAAGGTTTCTTTTCTCACATTCTTATTTCATCATTTTGTTTTCTACTCTATCAGCAACTCTAAATATCTCAAAATCAAATAAAAAGCTCACTACGGACTTATTCTAAAAAATGTACAAAACAAAAAATTGCTGACCTAGTTGATTTCAGCGCGGGTTCTCTGCAATAGAACAATAAGTTCTACTTGACATTTTTGCTTGTCAAGCTTATACAAAATAGCCTTTTCACCTAGTTTGCATTTCCTTATAGTTTCACTTAATTCTCAAAATTGATGCACCATAAAAAACACTCTTTTTCTATGTCGAAAAGAGTGTTTTTGCTGTTAATGTTATTGGTTGATGATTAAAGCAGGACGAACGCCTCCTGTGCCTGGGAAATCTGTAACAGGAGAAGGAATGAGTTGTCCCATCTGACGTTGGCGCACGTTCCAAGCAAGATCTAATGTTGCAGGAGTACGTAACCACCAGAAACTGCTTCTAGCTCCTACACGTCCTGCATGATTTTGGAAGCCTTGTTCAGGACCTGATAAGCGCACCACATCTGCCAAAGAAAGGGCAAAGGCACGGCCTGAACCAGTGCTCGCAATAGTCGTCACATCATTGACCACAGCGCCTAATGCTGCTTCATTAAAGTTGGAAGGCAGGAAACGTAGGCCATAGTCTGGATTCCACTGAACAGCTCCATCCGCGACATCAGGGACACTCTCTGGCGCAGGAACATTGACAGGACGAACCATAGCCTTCACCTCATCATCAAGTCCCGCGTACCAAGAAACCAGCTCATCATTCTGCTCTTCCCAAGAAACATAACGAATTGCTTCATTGCGAATAATCATGTGATTGCCATTACCCATATCTTCTAAGTAACGGTACTGCTCCCCTTCCATAGTGAAGACACGACCAGGAAGCATAGCATCAAAGTTAAAGGCTGATGGTGGAGAGTCTACATCAGCACGGGGATTAGAACCCTCGCCGTCCATCGCGTTGTTTCTGATACCTGTGAGGAAGTCAGCCAAGTTACCCGAAGCACCTGCCTCATCTGTAAATTCTTCGCCCGGACTGATAAGTTCGCTGTCCACATGGATACCGTAGTAGTAAGAGCCGTTAAAGACAGTATCTTCAATGGCATCCAGCATTTCTGCCGCATCTAACAAGTAAGAAGTCGCTTGACCTGGCTCTAGTAGAGAGGCCCAATAGGCCCAACCTGTTTCATGGTCAATAACTCAGAAATCACCAATTTTTTGATAGTCTTGTAGATTGTTCCACTGCTCGATAGTCATAGGTGCCCGCTGTTGCTGCAAGTTCTGAGCTGCAGTATGGGTAGCTATGACTCCTGGCCAAGTCGTTCCTTGGCTGCCATTCTCGTATTCATCATTTTCAGACCAGTAAGCATCAGTTCCAGCACCGGGATGAGTGGCACCATCCGTAACGCCATCTGTCGCTCCGCCACCTGCAATATAGTCTCGGGCATGACCTGCAGCAGCTGTCATCAGGTCCAAGTTATCACGGTTGAAGGTGGGCATATACCAAGGAGCGAATTCTCCTTCACGACTCCAGCCAAAGGTCAAGCGTGAGTAACGGTTGAAGGCATCAGAGTTTCCAACATTTGCACGGACATTTATATTGTCTGAGCTTGGAATCCAGGTGGTCCAGCTGTCAAGTTGGTCGCGCTGACTGCCAGAAACTAAGGGCGTGAAGTCCATCTCACCCGTTTGTCGGGTTTCTAGGAACTCGGATAGACGTATCCGTGCCATGATTGGCCGTTCGCCATAGTTTTCTACGAAGACATCCTTGTTTTCTGTCTCCCGGTTGTAGTAGTCGTGGACACGACCACCGACATTAACTTGAACGTCATTCAGCCGGTCATTGATGGCCCGCTGGTTGAAGGCTTGGAAGGCGAAGGTGCCGCCTACTGCGAGTAACAAGAGCGACAGGAGTGCAAGGTTGCGCAGCCGCCGCTGTTTTTTCTTTTCTGGTGTCATAAACTCCTCCTTTGACGTAACCTATTCTTTTGTTTTTTCGTTACAAATACATTTCTAATGTTACGTTTACTTTCTGAGTCTATAGTATTAAAAAAAAAAAAAAGTCAAATGAAATGAGTGTTTGATGAGAAAGCAGGGATTCAGTAATCTTGTAAAATCAAAAAATGCAAGAGCCCCTCAATCTCTTGCATATCCCATGCATCGCCTACATGCTTCATCTTTCTTCGAAGCTATCCTTTTTCTCACAAACAAAGAGCACCTATACCAAGCTCTAAGGTTGTTTAGCCTTGGCTTCCCCCACAACTTCTGCCCCAGATGCGAAGCCATAGTTCATACTCAAATCTTCCAAAGCTTTAGCCGTATTTGTGATCAAAACAGTGGTCGTCAAGGGGAGGTTAGCCTTTTGTATCTCGGACCACTTCACACTCCCAATTTTTTCACCCCCTTTGACAAAATCACCAATTTTCAGGTTTATGTCAAAAGGTTCACCATTTAAACTCACAGTATCAATGCCGATATGTAGGAAAATATCAAGACCATCTGTTCGGCGCAATCCTACCGCATGCCCCTGGCTAATAGTCACTCTTCCACTTACAGGACTGTATATTTTCGCTGTCGTACTTGTAGCTGTTGGTTCAATAGCATAGCCCTCACCCATTAGTTTTTGAGCAAAAATATTTTCGGAAACTTTTGTTAGTTCAAAGACTTCACCATCCATAGGTGCATAAAGTTTACTGTCTTCAAGGGGCACTTTCTCTCTGCGGCTGTTACCAAACATCATTTTTCCTCTTTTACGTTTTGTTATGGCTCATCAATATTTACGCTTAAAATATCATCCTATTATTTCATTTATCTTAATTGTAACACATTTAACTTCACTAGTCACATTAAGTAATTTAGTCAACAGCGTGGTTACAGTATTTAATAATAGCCCCATAGCCTATCTTCTTGCGTGAAAGAAGTTAGACATCATACCACAGTTTATAAAAAAGAGACCCGCTAGGAGTCTCTACGCTATAAATCGTTTAACTTTACACACGGTGAAAACATCTCATTATAGTTTTACACCAATTTCTTCTTTCACGACATCAACAATTGTATCAACAACATCGTTCACTTCTTCATCGGTTGGAGCTTCTGCCATAACGCGAAGAAGAGGTTCTGTCCCACTTGGACGCACTAAGATACGGCCTTTGCCATTCATTTTTTCTTCCATCCTTGCAATCACTTCGCGAATGGCTGGGATATCCATTGCCCCTTCTTTGGCAGCATTATTTGCCACACGGACATTCACCAATTTTTGTGGATAGATAGCTACTTCGGCGGCTAATTCTGATAACTTTTTCCCTGTTTCACGCATTACCTTTAAAAGTTGAATGGCTGAAAGTTGACCGTCTCCTGTTGTATTATAATCCAAGAAGACCATGTGACCTGACTGCTCTCCTCCAAAATTGTAATTGTTTTTACGCATTTCTTCAACAACATAACGGTCACCTACAGCAGTCACAACAGAGTTCATACCAGATTCTTCAAGCGCTAAGTGAAAACCGAGGTTAGACATTACAGTTGTTACAACGGTATCTTTTACCAATCGTCCTCGCTCAAGCAAGTATTTCCCGACAATAAACATGATCTTATCGCCATCTACTACTTGACCTTTTTCATCAACTGCAATGAGGCGATCTGCATCTCCATCGAAAGCCAGACCAATGTCGCTCCCCGTTTCCAGCACTGTATCTGCTGTTTTTTCTGGATGAGTAGAGCCAACACCTTCATTAATGTTGAGACCATTTGGATTTTCACCAATCACTGTTAACTCTGCATTTAAGTCCGCAAAAACGGCACGAGCTGATGTATATGCAGCACCATTGGCTGTATCCAATACAACCTTGTAGCCCTCAAAATCACCCTCAGCTGTTGCTTTCAGAAATGCCTGATATTTACGAACAGCTTCATTGTAGTCATGTAAAATACCAAGCCCTTCAGCAGATGGTCGAGGCAACTTGTCTTCTTCTGCATCAATTAGCGCTTCAATTTCTAGTTCTTTGTCATCGTCAAGTTTAAAACCATCTGATCCAAAGAATTTAATCCCATTGTCCAAAGCTGGGTTATGACTCGCAGAAATCATTACTCCTGCAGAAGCCTCTTCTTTACGGACTAAATAGGCAACACCTGGTGTGGCAATAACGCCTAAGTCATAGACTTCAATCCCCACAGATAAAAGCCCAGATATTAGACTTGTAGAAAGCATTTGCCCAGAGATACGTGGATCACGCGCAACATACACCTTAGGCGTTCCAACTTCATGCTGACTAAGAACATAGCCTCCAAACCGCCCAAGCTTAAAAGCCAGCTCTGGCGTCAATTCCACATTTGCTTCTCCACGAACACCATCTGTTCCAAAATATTTACCCATTTTATTTTTCTTTCCTTTTCACTCAACTATTTTTTTACCGGAGTCAATGTGACTTCTACTTGACTCGGTTTAACACTTACTCCATCTGCTTGGATATCAACATTCACTGTTTCTTTCTGCGTAACGCCAGATATGCTTACTGTCGCATCTACGCTATCAACTTTATCCAGAGCACTTTGTTCTCCTGAAATCGTCACTGTTTTATGCGAAAGTGACGTTTTTATATCCGAGAGACTTTGATCCATGGTCCCTGTTTTTTTCACATGAACAGGAACTGTTTTCGAAGGCTTCTCTACACTTACTTTCATCTGAACTGTGGCAGGACTGATTTGTGCAGGAAGTAATTTGCCATCAGCATCAACAGCGTGCAATGTCACTGTACCAGAGTAATCATCGTTCAGGTAAGCATCACTTGGCAAGGCCGCCTGAATAGCATGAATTTGCTTAATGCTGCTCTCTCCCGCTGTTACTTTAACTTTTTCTTGACTCAGATTTATATCGTTAACTTTAAAACCTTCTGGCAGTTGAGCTTCCTCAATCACAGGTGTAACGTTAAACTCTGCACTGGCTTTTTTCTCTAAGCGAACCGTCAAGGTCGTCGGTTCAATCTGTGCATTGATCCCATTGGGAAGCTGCTGAATCCGAACAGGCATTGTGACCGTTCCTTCTCTGGCATTGGATAAATCCACGACAAGATAGAAATTGCGCGAATCTGGATTTTCTTCCGTACTGATTTGCACGCGATTGTAGCTGGTCAAATAGACATTTGCTGTATTATTGTAACCACTAGCAAAGTATTCGTCCGTATTATACTTAAGCTCAATGGGAACATTGGAAATGGTCGTCGCATAAACCTCTCCGGTAGTCGAATTTCCTTGATTTCTCAAGGCAACGGAACTAGCATTAAAAAACAAAATAACTGCAAAGAAAATTGATGCTAATATTGTAAAAAGCTTTGAAGCGAAAAAATTATTTTTCATTATTTTTTGCCTCCTGTTTCTTCTGGTCCTAAAATAGCAGTGAGTTTTTCATGGAATACTTCTTTTGAAATATCTGCATACAATTCACCATTATAGGCAATTGATATTCCTCCGGTTTCCTCTGACACTACAAGCACTAGAGCATCTGAAGCCTCTGAAAGACCGATAGCTGCTCGGTGACGTGTACCAAATTCTTTCGAAATACCCATTTTTTCAGTTAGGGGGAGATAGGCGCTAGTTACAGCAATTTTGTCGTCTTGAATGATGACAGCTCCATCATGTAAAGGCGTATTAGGAATAAAGATATTGATAATCAGTTCGCTAGAGATATCCGCATCCAATCTGATTCCTGTCGAGGCATATTCACTCAAAGTTTGTGTCCGCTCAATGGCAATCAGTGCACCGATTTTACGTTCGGACATATAGGAAAAAGACTTTTCATAGGCATCGATGTAACTGTTTATTGACTTAGCACGACCTGCAGATAGACGATTTGGTGTGCGCCCTAAGCCTTCTAGAGCTCTGCGAATTTCTGGCTGGAAGATAATAACACCGGCAATGGCTCCGTAAGTAATCACTTGGTTCAGTAGCCACTCCAGTGTGGTCAGTCCTATTAGACCTGCGACTATTCTTATAAGCACAAAAATGATAACACCGCGTACCAGACTAACCAGCTTCGTTCCTTGGACAAAACGCATAGCTAAATAAAGGAAAAAGCTAACAATGGCGATGTCAATAATCGAAATGATGACGCGCAAAGGCGACTGATTGAGTTCCAGTATTTTTTGCCAAAAATCAAGATTAAAGATTTGACTAAAATCACTCACATACTACCCTCCTTACTGAATTATTCTTTTCTATTATAACAAAAAAAGCAGAAAAGCGGCTCTTATCTGATATATTAGGAGTTTCAAACTTTTCCAAATAAATTAGTGCTCCCCCTTCTATAATTCTCTCCCCTCTTCAACATCTCACGAAAAAACAGCGCCCTACTGTCGCTGTTCCTCTTTTTATTTCGACTCCTGAGCAAGACGTGCCGCCTTTCTTGCCACACGTCTTGCTTCACGTTCAGGATCCACGGGACGCATTTTACGTTCTCTTTTTTCACGCACGGGTCTCTCAACTTTCGTACCAGAGCTCTTGCTTTCCCGTTCTATAAATTTATCATAGTCCCCTGATACACGTGCATACCTTAGGAATTTTTTCCTTGCATCACTTGCTGCTTTTGCATAGAGCAGTTCTGCCTGCTCTGCATTGACTTTCATAAGGTTTGCAAAACGCGATTGTTTCATGAGAACTTCTCTTACTTTTGTAAAGTCTGGGCGTTTGAAATCTAAAGTGAGTGGATTTTTTCCTGCTTCCTCAAGTACTGGATTATAGCGATAAAGCTGCCAGTAACCACTATTTACTGCCGCTTTTGCCTCATCAAGAACTTTACTCATTCCTTCATAGTTGCCGTGTGCGATACAAGGTGTATAGGCAATGATTAGTGAAGGTCCTTTATGTTTTTCTGCCTCATCGAAAGCCTTGATGGTCTGCATCATATTGGCACCGCTGGCTATTTGAGCAACGTAGACATTGCCGTAAGTCATAGCCATAAATCCTAGATCCTTCTTAGCGGCAACTTTCCCGCCAGAAGCAAACTGTGCGATAGCACTAGCTGGCGTGCCCTTGGAAACTTGTCCCCCAGTATTAGCATAAACTTCATTGTCCATGACCAGAATATTCACATCTGCACCACTTGCAATAACGTGATCTAAGCCACCAAAACCAATGTCATAGGCCCAGCCATCACCACCAAATATCCATTGTGTAGGTTTAACAAACTGGTCTTTCTCTTTATAAATTTCTTGCAGGACTTCTGATTTTTCTTTTTCCTCTTTTAATAAAGCCTTGAATTTTTCAGCACGCGCGCGCGTTCCTTCAGAGTCATCCAAATGTGTAAGCCAATCTTTAGCTAGAACCGTTAAGTTTTCAGACATTTCTGGCAAGGCAGATTTAACGGTCTCAGCAAGTTTTTGACGCCGGGTTTGACTGGCAAACCACATGCCATAACCATACTCCGCATTGTCTTCAAAAAGGGAGTTGGACCAAGCGGGACCTTGCCCCTCATCATTAGTTGTATAGGGCGCAGCCTGCGTTCCACCGTAAATTGATGAACATCCTGTAGCATTGGAAATCATCATGCGATCCCCAAACATCTGAGTCAAAAGTTTGATATAAGGTGTTTCACCACAACCTGAACAAGCCCCTGAGAATTCAAAGAGCGGTTGATTAAACTGCGTACCTGCGACCGTACCGGGACGAGCTGGGTTTTCCTTTTGCTTGAGTGTCATTCCAAAAGCCCAGTTTACAGCTTGCTCTTTTTGACTCTCATAAGATACCATCTTAAGTGCTTCTCCCTTTTTAGGACAAGCTTCTACACAAAGGCCACAACCGGTACAATCTTCAATTGAAACCTGAATCCGATACTTGAGGCCGTCTTTACCCCGATAATCCATAACCTGAAAGCCTTCTGGAGCTACATTCCATTCATCTTCGTCTGCAAGGAAAGGACGAATAGCCGCATGTGGACAAACAAAGGAGCACTCATTACATTGGATGCAAGCCTCCCCATTCCACTCAGGAACTTCCAGAGCTATACCACGTTTTTCAAAGGCCGAGATGCCTAAGGGACTACTTCCAGCAGTGACATTAGTAGCTACATCCTGCACAGTCAGCTGCTCTCCCTCAAAGGCATTGACCTTATCTAGGAAATTAAAAACATATCGCTTACGCGCAGTTTCTGCTTGGACTGCCTTTGCTTCTGCCACTTCGACTGAGCCCCAAGTTTCTGGTACTTTTACCCTGTGAAGATGCGTCAAGGCTTCTTCCATGGCTTGTAGATTTTGCGCTACAATTTCAGGTGATTTTCGCGCATATTTTTGTGCATCTTGTTTAAGAATCTCATAAACCTTATCAAAAGGCATTATCTCTGCAAGCTTAAAGAAAGCCACTTGCATGATTGTATTGATGCGCCGCCCTAGTCCTGTCATTTGGGCAATCTTTGCCGCATCAATGCTATAAAACTGGATATTATTTTCTGCAATATAATGTTTTAACTTGCTTGGCAAATTACGGTCAAGTTGCTCATCTGTCCAGCCTGTATTGAGAAGGAAAATACCGCCTTTTCGTAAGCCTTTTAGCAAGTCATATTGGCGGACGTATGTTGTATTATGGCATGCAACGAAGTCAGGATGGGAAATCATGTACTCTGACTGAATCGGGTGATCACCAAAGCGTAAATGACTTACTGTGAGTCCGCCGGATTTTTTTGAATCATATTCAAAAGCACCTTGAACATATTTATCTGTGTTGTCTCCGATAATCTTGATTGCAGCCTTATTTGCTCCTACAGTACCGTCTGAACCAAATCCCCAAAATTTTGCTTGATAGGTAGATGGTGAGGTAAGATCAAGACTATCTTGGATAGGTAAAGACAGCTTTGTTACATCATCTTCTATACCAATGGTGAAGCTCTTGGTGACTTTTTTATTTCGCAAATGTTCAAAAACAGCTAAAATATGCTCGGGCCGCGTATCTTTCCCCCCAATACCATATCGTCCACCGCTTACTGAGATATCATAATCAAAAAGTACATCCCTAACATCCAGTAGGAGAGGTTCAGCATTACTTCCCGCTTCTTTAGTACGGTCAAGCACTGCGATTGACTCTACTGTTTGAGGTAATTTTTCCAAGAAGTTTTCCGAAGGGAAAGGACGGTAAAGGTGTATATTAAGAAAACCGACTTTTCTCCCTTGAGCATTGAGATAATCAACTGTTT
This sequence comes from Lactococcus muris, assembly GCF_042849115.1. Classification (NCBI taxonomy): domain Bacteria; kingdom Bacillati; phylum Bacillota; class Bacilli; order Lactobacillales; family Streptococcaceae; genus Lactococcus; species Lactococcus muris. Next base: position 40,311 of record NZ_BAAFQO010000016.1, read on the forward strand.
GCTTAATTGTACCTGCAACAGACCCCATGCTTACAATGACTTCCTCTGCATCTGGTACACCATAGTAGTCAACCAAATCATAATCTGTCCCCCGCAACCTGTTGATTGCTTTCATATACTTTTGGACAAGAAACGGAAGTTCATCGTAATAAGGGTTAACTGTTTCACGTTGTTGGAAATAGATATCCGCATTCTGATTGGTTCCTGAAACAGTGGGATGATCGGGATTCATTGCACGGTCACGAAAGGCTGCAAGCTTCTCCTGATTGATCAATTTTGCTAAATCTTCATAGTCTAGCACATCAATTTTTTGTATTTCGTGTGAGGTGCGGAAGCCATCAAAAAAGTTCAGGAAAGGCAGGGAAGCCTCAATGCTTGTCAAATGTGACACAGCTGATAAATCCATAACTTCCTGAACACTGGAGGCCGCCAGCATGGCAAAACCTGTCGAACGTGCGGCCATGACATCCGAATGATCTCCCGAAATATTAAGTGCCCCAGTAGCTATAGCACGCGCAGCGACATGAATAACTCCTGGAAGGAGTTCTCCCGCCATTTTGTACATATTGGGCAACATGAGCAAAAGGCCTTGAGAAGACGTAAATGTCGTTGCCAAGGCTCCCGCCTTTATGGCACCATGCAGAGCTCCAGCAGCTCCTGCCTCTGACTGCATCTCACTTAATTTTACAGTCTGTCCCCAAATATTTTTTCGTCCTGATATCGACCAAGCATCTGTATAATCTGCCATTGGCGAACTTGGAGTAATGGGGTAAATCATTGCAATCTCAGAGAAAGCATACGCCACATGGGCTGCGGCCATGTTCCCATCCATAGTTTTTTTCATGATAAAAGTCCTTATGTAAAAGCATTTATTTGATTTCCCATCAGCAGAAACGGTGTCATTTGTTCCTGATGTGGACATTTTCCCGAAAAATCAAGAGCTCTTACGCTTAAATTTTTGACTACTACTATTTTAACACTTTTAACTATTGTCACCATTGCTAATGAATGTCAAATACTTTTGACAAATTAAAGCAAAATACAAATAAAAAGATACTTTTAATCAAGTAGCCGTGAGGTTGGACTAAATCATGAATAAAATTGAAGTCCACCTTGTTGGGAATCGCTTGTAAATAGCGGCCTTGACTCAACAAGGCTTAAAAGACTAAATACAGTTTGAGCAGTATTATCTTGTCAGTAAGGCATTAAGACACCCCCCAAAAGGCTTATTTACCTCCTTTTTATCACTTTTGCCCATAAAAATAGACAAAGCGAAATCCACTTTGTCTACAGTCTGTGATACTTTTAATTAAGTATTTTATTTTTCTCCCAAATCTCCATTAAATAGGCTAACGTTAAAAAGTCTGTCCTGGGAACTAAAGCAATGTCAGAACCTAGCTCCTCTTTGCATCCTACGCCAACAGGCAAACTTCCCGCTGCTTTAATGGCTGAAATTCCTGCTTGGGCATCCTCAATTCCAATGGCTTCATCTGTGGAAACACCCACTCCCGCTGCTGCTGCTTGAAAAATATCTGGTGCTGGTTTTGAGGCTGCAACTTCTTTTGGATTTGCTATAAAATCAAAATAAGGGGTTAATGCCATGCGCTCCAAAAGAATCGGACCATTTTTAGAAGCTGAAGCCAAGGAAATTTTAATGCCGCTGTCCTTTAATTCTTGCAGCAACTCTAAAATCCCTGGATAAACATCTGCTGGACTGACTTTTTGAATCATCTGTAAATAGTTGTCATTTTTCCGTTTCGTTAGTCTGGCAAATTCTTCCACAGAGAAGTCATTTTCTCGCTTCCCTAAAGACAATATTTTTCTCAATGAATCCTCACGTGAAACGCCTTTGAGTTGCTCATTAAATGTGCGATTGACCCCTTCAATCCCCAGTTCTTCCGCTAAAGTTCTCCATGCTTGATAATGGTGTTCTGCAGTATCTGTAATCACTCCATCAAGATCAAATAAAACTGCTTTAAACATGCGCGATTTCTCCAATCTCAAATATTTTAGTTTGGCCTTTGAACTTAATCTTAAATCTCAGCCCTTTTATCGCCTGTGGGAGATTATTTTTAACTGAAAAACCCTCAGATGTACGATGCAAACCTGCAAAGCCATAGATTAAGCCTAGCCAAGAGCCACCCATATTGGCAGCATGAATGCCATGACTCGCATTTCCCTGTAGGTCAGTCAAATCCATTGTAGCAGCATCTTTAAAGAATTCATAAGCTAAATCATGACGACCCAAATGGCTCGCAACAACGCCATAAACCGCACGGGACAGGCTACTGTCATGGGTGGTCAGAGGTTCATAGTAATCAAAGTCACGCCCCATTTGTTCACTCTTTGTCTCGTTGGCAAAAATCATATGCGCAAGTAAAGTATCTGCCTGCTTTAAGACTTGATGCTTATAGATTTTCATCGGATGGTAGTGGAGGAGGAGAGGATACTTTTCTGAAGGCGTATCTTCAAAATTCCAGATTTCTTTCGTCAGGAAAGATTCATCTTGCGGCGTAATCCCAGCTTCATTGACAGGTACGAAATACATCTTTTGAGCAGCTTCATCCCAAAGTTGACTGTTCTCGTCCTCATCACCAAATTTTCGAGCAAGTTCGGCTGCGTATTTCAAATTTTGTTGGGCCATCTTATTCGTATAGTAATTATTATTAACTAGGGCTGTATACTCATCCGGCCCAGTCACTTCATGAATTTCAAAACCTCGGTTTGAAAAGAAACCGTAAGATAACCAAAAGTTGGCTGTTTCATAAATAACTGATTTGGCTGTTTCCATAAAGGCATCATCGCCCGTGACTTCGTGATAAAGTTTAAAAGCGTGTGCAATATCTGCATTGATATGAACTTGTCCCGTTCCTGCTGGAAAATAGGCTGAGGTTTCTTGACCTGAAATTGTCCGCCAAGGATATAAAGCACCTTTAAAATCAAGTTCTGCTGCTCGCGCTTGTGCGGCAGGCAGGATATGTAGACGATAGGCTAGGAGTTGCTTAGCTAGTTCTGGCTGCGTATGAATAAAGAAAGGCAGCAGGTACATTTCAGTATCCCAGAAATAATGCCCCTCGTATCCCTCACCTGTCAGACCTTTCGCTCCAAAGTTTGTCTTTCCATCACGCCCAGCAGAATTAAACAGATGAAAAAGATTCACTCGAATGCCTTTTTGCAACATATCATCCCCATTAATTTCAATATCGGAACTCTCCCAAAAAGCAGCAAAGATTTCAACTTGTTGCTTTTTCAATGCCTCATAAGAGTGAGGCTCAAAATGATTGGTCTTCGAAATTTGGTAAAGCTGTGTCAGTGTAACATCCTGACCTTCTCTTAAGTCAACTGTCCCTTCAAAGGCATCGAATTTAACATATATTTTCAATTGACTGTTTAAAGTTTGATAGCAATTCCCTTCTTGGCGCATTTTTGTACTGGCTTCACGCACACGTGGATCAAACACTTTATCTGCTTGAGGTTGAATCAACCGTGCCTTTTTCGTAATCTTAGCCTGACCAGAAAAATTCAGTGCTGATATCGTCCAGTGTTGGGCATAAACCTGTCGATCTGCATGACTTGCAAAAGATTCCAAAGTCAGCATAATCTGTTTCCCTGATGCTGTTTCATAGACAAACTTTTCATGAAGTAAACCTGTTTGCATATCTAGGCAGCGCTCCTGATGTTTTAAAACTTCAAGTTCTTCGCCATCTATTTCGATATCAATTCGACGTAAATCAAACAGTTTTATCATTGTTTCATGATGTTTAGCATAACCATAAGCGTTCTCTCCATAGATGATTTCATGTGTTTCATAAAACCCATTAACGAATACACCAGGCGTAGCTTGTGCTGTAGCTATAGGTTCACTGGCACGTATCCCCATAAAACCATTAGCTTGTGCGAAGAGTGTTTCAATATTTCCTGAAGAATGGTTGCCCAAGTCCTCAAGTCGTAATTCAAAGTTTTTCATTATTTATTCATCCTCGTTTTTATTTCTCCCCATCCATACGTACCCCTTGTAAGAAGTAACGGTTAAAGATGATGTAGAGGAGGATAATGGGTAAAATCGTGAGGATTGAAGCTGCCATCACGCGGTTCCACATCTGTCCCCCTTGGTCGGCAGATTGTAACATTTGAAGACCTACAGTTAGCGTAAATTTACTCTGTGTTTTCAAATAAAGCATTGGCGAGAGGAAATTGTTCCAAAAGCCCATGAAGACGAAAACACCCTGTGTTGCAATGGATGGTTTGGCCAAGGGCATAACAATGCGAAAGAAAGTTCCTACCCGTGACAAGCCATCAATACGTGCAGCTTCTTCAACATCTTTAGGAAAATTCAAGAAAAACTGACGCATCATAAAAATATTGGAAATATTGATTGCCATAGGTAAAATCAAAGCAGCAAAGGAATCCATCATGCCCAAGTTGTGGATAATCAAATAGTTCGGAATTAGGAGGACTTGCGTTGGAACCATCATCATCGCTAAAATGCCATAGTAAATGCGTTGACGTCCGGGAAATTGGAGACGCGCTAAGGCATAACCAGCCATTGTATTTAAGAAAAGATTCACCGTTGTACCTATAACAGAAATAATAATGGAATTCATCAACCACTGTGGGAAGAGAGAACCTGAAATAGGATCAAAGAGATATTGGTACTGTTCCAAGGTAAAATTATCAGACCAGAGCGATAAATTTCCTGATGTGATTTCGGCTAAGGGTTTAAATGATGCCGCTACTGCCCACATGAATGGATAGAAAGTGATGAAAGCATAGATAATCAAGATAGTATAAAGTAAGATTTTCAGAGCTTTTTGCTTCTTAGTTTTTCTCATGCCCATTTCCCCCATTCAATTTTTCAGCGATTCGTGAAACCACGAAGATGATTATCGCAAGCATAATCGCAATGACAGCCGCATATCCCATTTGATTCTGTTGACCAAAAGCGTATTGGAAAATCAAGAGACTAACTGTCAAGGTTGAATTCTCGGGTCCTCCTGTACCTCCAGAGAAGATATAAGCTTGGTCAAACATTTGGAAGGTTCCAATAATACCCGTGAGCAAGACAAAAGTCGTAATCGGGCGCAAATAAGGAATCGTGATATAACGTAATTTTTGGAAGGCATTGGCTCCATCAATTTCAGCAGCTTCGTACATGACCTCTGGTAAATCAACCAGTGAAGCGAGGTAGATGGTCATAAAGTAAGGCACAGTAGACCAAATATTCATCACCATAATCACTTTCAATGTCCAGTCTGTATCATTGATAAAGTTAATCGGTCCATCAATCAAGTGGAGGCTTTCGAGAAAGCCATTAACCGGCCCATTGAGGTTGAAGACAAACATGAAAATCAGTGTCAAGGCGGCGCTTGAAGTCAAAGTGGGTAAGAAATAAATGAGCCGAAACATTTTCTTAGCTTTGATCCCTTTAGAAGCTAAAATATAAGCAATGACTAAGGCAATGATGGTTTGCACAGGCACAACGACAAGAGCAAAGAATCCTGTATTCTGCAGAGCACGGAGCAGCTGCTTGTCTTGAAATAAATTTTGATAATTTCTAAAGCCGTTCCACTCATAAGTGTGCATGATGAGATTAACATCATTGAAGGATAAATATACAGCGAAAAGAATTGCCAAAACAAAGAAGACTAAAATGATTAACAATGCGGGTGTGATAAAGCCATAGCCCTGAATCATTTCTGAAATCTGGCTCTTGGTACGTTTTTGTTTTTCCATAGTTTTTCCTCCAGTCAGTAAATCTTATGAAAGTACCAGAACTCTGATACTCTCAAATTTTCTACTGACTGTCCAAATATTAATTAGTGACTAATTTTACTGTTGGCTTCTTTATCTGCTTTTTCCATTGATGTTTTTAAATCATCTGCAGTTGCACCTTTTTTAAAAGCTGTCGGTACAAAGTTTCCAAAAGCATTTTGAACGGTTGTTAAGTTAGTACCTGACTGCCATGCTGTTGCAAATTTGATCGAATCTTGGTGAACTTGTAAGCGCGGATTCTCTTTCAAGAAAGCTGATCCTTCAGCTATATCTGGACGAGTCGCCAAGGTTCCAACACCATTTGTCCATGTTGTCATTCCTTCTTTACCGGTCACAAACTGAATCCATTTATCCGCCAATTCTTTAGACTTGGTATTTTTATATTCGCCCCATCCAACAGTAAATTGCATAGTCCTCGGTTTGCCTTGATAAGTCAGGTTAGGGATAATATCAAAGTTCAGATCCTTATATTCATCCAAATAAACCTTGTAATTCCAGTTTCCAGTCAGGGTCATCGCAAATTTCCCTGTCGCAAACCCAGCGCCTTCATCGCCAGCCCCAACCTGTTGTGGCGTTGCTGCTGCACCCGCATTAAACAAATCAACAATCGTTTGAAGACCTGCTATCGAATCTGGATTAGCCAAATCAGATTTTCCATCTTTCGTGATCGGTGCTGTACCTCGCGCTGTTTGGAACGGCCATGTGCGTGCCAAATCGGCATTTTGGTTAATCAGATAGACTTTACCTTTACCGTATGCCGCATCAATTTTAGCTTGGGCTTCCGGTGCCCATTTGACCAGTTCTTCGTAGGATTTTGGAATGCTGGCTTGATCAATCCCCGCTTTTGCAAAAATATCTTTATTAATATAAAGCGCCAATGTGGAAACATCTTTTGCTGCAGCATAAGGCTTGCCATCCGCTTCAAAAGCACTTGCAATCGTTGGATAGAACTCATCTTTATTAATGACATCTGACAGATCATTCAACACACCTTGCTCTTATAAGTAGGGAAAGAAAGCTGAGTCAATATAGAAAGCATCTGGTGCTGTACCGCCCGAAAGATCTGTTGGTAACTGTGTGGTGATATCTGTATAAACTTTAGGGATAACATCCACATCATTTTCCTCTTCAAATTGTTTAATCATCTTATCGAGGGTTGCATTTTCGGTATCAGAACCTTTCCAATAACCAATGGTTAGCTTTTTACCTTCTTCTGCAGAGCTCGTTCCCTTACCACAAGCCGCCAATGTTAGTGCAGCTAAGGCTGCTGTGCCGAAAAGTGTTACTTTTTTCCAATTTTTCATTCTTGAATAGTCAAGTTAAGTGCAACACCTCTTCAAAAAAGATTTCATAAGGTGTTTTCCAGCCCAAGACCTTTTTTGGTCTTAGATTAAGTTTTTCAATATATTTATCAATGGTTTCAGAAGGTACTTCATCCAT
>NZ_BAAFQO010000017.1:0-41940 GCF_042849115.1 Lactococcus muris
TGAGCGTAACCAAGCATGAACCACCAGTCTTTCCAGCTACAGTATCGGCTTCCCAATGTCCAATCTCCAGACGTTGATTGGCACTTTCTGGACGTTCATGAATGGTATGGGAGATAGGGATTTTCCCCCTCTTTTCTTGATGTCCTTTCGTGTGCCTAGTTTTCCCTTTATGACGCAGTGAACGAATTAACCCACGATTACCATGACTTAATTTTTCAAGCTCAAATAGGCCATTATAGATTGCCCTATAGAGGGTTGTATAACTGACCTGTACTTCCGAATCTTCATGCTTTAATCGTGCAGAGATTTGTTCAGGAGACCATTGTAAATCAACGAATAAGTGTCTCACTTTCTCCCAATATTGACGATTGGTGAAGATTGCTTTTCTTCCACAATGACTTTTTCTGCTCTGGTATTTGCTTTGGGCAACCGTTGGAGAGTAGTCCTGATTAACACTATTTCTTTTAAGCTCCCTTGAAATTGTGGAGACACTCCGATTTAAGCGTCTAGCGATTTCACGCACAGAAACCTTTTGTGATGACCACAAAAATATACTTTCTCGTTCAAATATTGTAAGATGAGTATAGGGACTATTCATATTTCCTCCAGCTTAATAATGTTCTCGACAAACTTATTATACTGGATTTATGAATAGTCTTTTTTCTGTTGCACTTAAATTATAAATTCAAGATCAAAAAATGAGAACCAAGTAGGACTTTAACCGAGTTCAGCTAAAACACAAGGTTGAAAAATGCTGAGCCTCGTGTATAAGAAATGATAAAAATTCCGCCAAGCGGAATATTCTTAACGACTCTTTTGAACAAATTATAGTAAAAATGACTGACACAATTGTGTTCAGTCATTTTTTATCTTTATCAAACGGAGAAAACTTTCTGCCTCAGAAAAAATTCTTATACAGTGACTAAGCATTTTTTCATTTTTGAGACTCCTGTCTCCTCTTTTTATTATAAGATTTGGTTGTAGCTCCGTTCAAAAGCAGAACTCATATCGGCTGTTGCATCGTCAAAGGCTACTTTTTTCTCAAAAGTACCATGTACAATAATTCGATTTATAGCTCCGGGGTCTGCGCAGGTCACCAAAGTAATCTCCGTTTTTCCCGGTCTATCATCAATGACTTCTGAATGTTCAGGTGAGACAACGAATACCTCAGTAATCCGGTATTGGTAGATATTATTCTTATCTGTAACATAGATTACCATACCTTTCTTGGCCCGCTCTAAAGGGGTAAAAAGAAGATTGGTATTGCTCGTAAAACCTGTAACATTATGACTCGCCAGAGCATAATTGCCCTGTCCCATCACTTGGTCTTCTTTCATTGTTCCTGCTCCAAAAGCCAAATTTGCATTGGCTAAGCCTTTGAAAATAGGAAGGTTAATCCCAACCTCAGGAATAGCAATTCCTCCAATCACCGGCATCGCTTGACGATTCATCTGGTCGCGCAAAACCTGCTCAAAACTAATAGATTCTACGCTGTCAAAGTCAAAGGTTGCCTCTGCTTCTTTATTTTCTTTAATCGTTTCTCGTGTCACGTTATTAATCTGATAGTGGCTCGAATTTAAACCGATGAGCCAATTTCGAATAGGTTTATTAAAAACAAGAACTAAACCTACAAGAAAAAGGATCACAATAAGAAAATTGATAAATATCTTTTTCCCACTTTTCTTCTTTTTCGTCATTTACTCTTCCTTCTATTTTAAGTCATCTATCTTGCCCATTTTATAGTTATCATTGGTTAATTCAAATTGATCTTTGAGGCCCTCTGTGATATAAACTTTACTGTCCTTGTCCACAAATACAGCTTGTACATTCTCCAAAGTTTGAACATATTCATAACCTTTTTTGGTGCCAAGAGCATAAATCATCGTAGACAGTCCATCGCCATTACTGGCATCCTCTCCTGAAATCAAAAGGGTGATGCTGGCAATGTCATTATCAAATGGAAAGCCCGTTTTGGGATTTAGAATATGTGAATAACGATGACCTCCGACTTCTAAATAGCGCTCATAAATTCCCGAAGTGTTCACATGTTGATCCCTTGCTTTTAAAATACCCAGCTGTGATTTTTCAGAATCGTTCGGATCTTTGATAGCTATTGTCCAAGGATCACCACCATTGCGCGGGGATTGCCCAATCACATAGATAGAGCTTGATCCTAAGTCGACAATACCTGTCGTTACTCCGTTATTTTTGAGGTACTCAACCATCTTCATCGCAGTATAGCCTTTGGCAATGGAACCTAAATCAAGCTTCGCGCCTTTCTGACTTAAATAAACAGTACTCTTTTGCTCATCAAATTCAAGAAATTGATGGTTAATCAGTGGTAAAACGGCATTTATCTCTGCTTGTTCAGGCTTACGTGCATCAGGAAAGCCAATATTCCAAAGTTTGCTTAGGGGACCAATCGTAATGTCATAACCCATGTTTTTAGCAGAATAGTTATAACCCAGTTTGATCAGCTCATAAATATCCGAATTTACTTTTACTGGTTGGAGACCTGCCTTATCATTAATCTCAGCAATGACTGACCCTGCCTTATCTACAGAAATCCAATCGTCGTATTTTTCAGCAATCTTTAGAGCTTCTTCAACCGATTTTTCCTTACCCTTATCATAGACAGTAACTTGGATATAAGTTCCCATCGTTGTGGCATCCTTTTTTATCGGCTGCTCTAAAAGATTACGCGCATCCGTATTTGAACTACAAGCTGCCAGTAAAAAGATACTGACAGCTGTCGTCAAGAATATAAATAGTTTTTTCATTTTATTCTTCAGTATTTGGAACTGTATCTGCTTCACTTACTTCTTCGTCTTCTTGTTCAGGTTCAACAAGGGCAAAGGTCATAATTTGTGCTTCATCATCTAAACGCATGATTTTCACTCCTTGAGCTGCACGACCTGTTTGTGAAATATTGTCCACACTTGTACGAATCACTACACCTGTGTCGGTGATAACCATGATATCTTCTTTACCATCAATAGCAGTCAAGCCAGCAAGCTTTCCTGTACGTTCGGTAATATTCATGACTTTAATCCCTTTACCGCCACGTCCTTTCGTTGGGTATTCACTCGCAATTGTCCGTTTACCTAAACCTTTTTCAGAAATAACCAAAACTTCCTGTTCATCATGAACAGTCGCTGTACCAACGACAAAGTCGCCTTCACGCAGGCTGACACCTTTCACACCGGTAGCAGAACGTCCCATATCACGGACAACTGTCTCCTCAAAGCGGACTGAGAACCCATTGTGTGTTCCGATGATAATATTTTCCTCACCCGATGTGAGAAGGACATTAATCAATTCATCGCCTTCACGAAGATTAAGTGCTTTCAGCCCATTCGTACGAATATTCGCAAATTGCTTTGTATTGGTACGTTTAACTAAGCCGTTACGTGTCGTAAAGAACAGATATCTTTCCTCATCTGACTTCACCACATTGATAACAGTCTGAATCTTTTCTCCTTCGTCAAGTTTCAAAAGATTGACAATAGGTAAGCCTTTCGCTGTACGGCCATATTCAGGAATTTCATAGCCCTTCATACGATAAACACGCCCTAAGTTTGTAAAGAAGAGCAAGTTATCATGTGTACTTGTGGAGACCAGATGTTGTACAAAGTCATCATCAGTCATATTCATCCCCTGTACACCACGTCCACCACGTTTTTGCGCCCGGAACTCGTCATTGCTGAGACGTTTGATGTATCCCTTGTTGGAAAGAGTAATCAAGACATCTTCTTCTTCGATAAGGTCTTCATCTTCCAGATTCAACACTTCGCCGACTAAGAGCTCTGTACGGCGCTCATCAGCAAACTTACGCTTAATTTCACCCAGCTCTTCACGAATAATAGCTTTTACACGTTCTGGTTTTGCTAGGATATCTGCCAAATCAGCAATCAAGGCAATAAGCTCTTGATACTCACTTTCAATCTTGTCACGTTCCAAACCTGTCAAACGGCGCAAACGCATATCCAAGATAGCTTGCGATTGCTTATCTGACAATTGGAATTCGTCCATCATCGCTTTTTGAGCAATCGCATCCGTTGCAGATTCGCGGATAATTGTAATCATACGATCAATATTATCCAAGGCAATACGCAAACCTTCTAAGATATGCGCACGGGCCTCTGCACGGGCTTTATCAAAGCGCGTACGACGTTCCACAACTTCGATTTGGTGCTCAATGTAGTCGGTCAAGATTTGTTTCAATGACAGAATCTTTGGCGTCCCTTTTTCGATGGCCAACATATTAAAGCCAAAGGATGTTTGTAACTGTGTAAGTTTGAACAAGTTGTTCAAAATCACGTGAGCAGATGCATCACGACGGACTTCAACAACTAGGCGCACACCTTCACGGCTTGACTCGTCACGGCAGGCTGTAATACCTTCTATGCGTTTTTCTTGTGCCAAACGCACAATATGCTCATGCACTTTTGACTTATTGACCATATAAGGGAACTCAGTGACTACGATACGTTCCTTACCACCAGGTAATTCTTCGATTTCTGTTTTCGCACGAAGTGTAATTGAGCCTTTACCTGTCTCATAAGCACGGCGAATGCCGGATTTGCCCATAACCAGCGCTCCTGTAGGAAAGTCTGGTCCAGGTAACACTTCCATCAAATCACGGGTTGTCGCCTCTGGATTTTCCATCAGTAAGTCAACCGCATCAATTGTTTCGCCTAAGTTATGAGGGGGGATATTTGTCGCCATACCGACGGCAATCCCCGTTGTTCCGTTAACCAAGAGGTTAGGGAAGCGCGCAGGAAGAACTTCTGGCTCACGTTCCGTTCCGTCATAGTTATCAATAAAGTCAACAGTATTTTTGTTGATGTCTCGGAGCATTTCCAAGGCAATTTTGGACATCCGTGCTTCGGTATAACGTTGTGCGGCAGCACCGTCTCCATCCATGGAGCCAAAGTTCCCATGTCCGTCAACCAGCATATGGCGGTAACTCCACCACTGAGCCATACGCACCATTGCCTCATAAATCGAGCTGTCTCCATGTGGGTGATATTTACCCATGACATCCCCGGTAATACGGGCAGATTTTTTATGTGGCTTATCAGGCGTTGTACCAAGCTCGTTCATTCCGTAAAGAATGCGGCGATGAACCGGCTTCAAACCATCGCGTACATCAGGTAGGGCACGAGCCACAATAACTGACATTGCATAGTCACGAAAACTGGTTTTCATCTCCTCAGCAAGATTGACATTTATGATATTTTTATCTTCCATGTTCTCCTCTTTCAATGTATAAACACTGTCTCTATTATACCATAAATTCTCACTGTTCACCCTTGTTTTTAAATCCCTTGTTCACCTCAACAAGAGGAAATTCCTCTTGTATAAGTCCCACACTTTAGCGACTTATTCCTTGTAAAAAAGCATTTCTTATCATCAAAGGAGGCTGAAAAACTTTAGATAATTTTTCTTAAATACAATGGCTTATGTCAGAAAAACAAAATTACGTCTACATGTTGTATAAAAAAGCCGAGAAAAATGAATTTCCCGGCTTTTTTAGCATCCCCTATCATCAAGGACTGCTTTTATTTTATTTTCGCTTCAATAACGCGCGTGATATCTTCAGATAGTGGATGACCATTACTTGCACGTTCTGATAGACTTAAGTCTGTTAATTCTATATCATAAACTTTACCTATATCTGAGGTAACCTCCAAGACTTGGAGCTCATCACTATCTAAAGTTTCGGTTTCTGTGATACTAAAGAGGTCGACTGTTTCTGGAAGTGGCGCTTTATTCGTATTCACAACACTTCCAGCTGCAAATACAGTGTGTTGATTTGCCTTAAGCGGACGTAAAACTTGAAGTCCTCTGTTTGCACGGCTGGTTTCTGGGATCTCGTCCGACTTCACACGTTTAATAAATCCACGCTGTGTCAAAAGATACCAGCTGTCTGTCTGAACAAAAAAGGCCGCTTTTATCATATCCCCCGCTTTGAGGTTCATAGCTTTAACTCCCGCAGCTTTTGCACCAACTACTGGAACTTCGGAAATATTGAAGCGCAGTGCATAGCCATTTTCCGAAATCAACATCACATCCACATCACCCTGTGTAATAGGTTCAACCGTAACAATTCTATCTTTTTCACCTTTCAGTTTGCCATAAACTATTGACTTCGAACGATAAGTCCGCCAAGGTCTAAATGAAGCCAGCTCAATTTGTTTTATTTGTCCAGCAGCTGTCACTACCATATAGTTCAATTTTTCATCAAAATTATCTAAAACCTGCGCAAAGAGAATCTCTTCATTGGTTGCAAAGTTATTCAGTGTTTGCGACAGATGTTCGCCAATATCCTTCCAGCGTACATCTACTAGTTCATGCACTGGACGATAAATCAGATTCCCCAAACTTGTGAAGAGAAGCAAATGCTGCGTTGTACGTGCCCCTTCCTTGACGAAAATCAGCGCATCATCCTCACGTTTTCCTACTTCTTCAACATTTGACGATGCAAAACTACGCGGTGAGGTACGTTTAACATAACCGCCACGTGTTACAGAAACAACGGTTTCTTCTTCGGCAATCAACTGCTGTGCCTCAATCTCAATCGTTTCTACTGTATCTTGCAGTTCAGAGCGTCTTTCCTTTCCGAACTTCTTTTTCACCTCACGCAACTCACGCTTCATCAAGTTGAATAACGTACGCTCATCGTTGATAATGGCACGCAGTTCTAAAATTTTACTTTCTAGCTCTGACTGTTCATTTTCCAAAGTCACAATATCTGTATTGGTCAAACGATAAAGTTGCAAAGTTACTATCGCTTCTGCCTGTTCTTCACTGAAATCATAGCTCACTTTCAGGTTTTCCTTAGCATCTGATTTATTTTCAGAAGCACGGATTAAAGCAACGACTTCATCCAAGATAGAAACCATGCGGATCAAACCTTCTACCAGATGCAAACGTTTTTCAGCCTTACTCAAGTCAAATTTTGAACGTTTAACGATAACATCCTGACGATGGGCAATGTAAGAGCGCAAAACAGGGAGAACACCGACTTGACGTGGCGTCATGTTATCAATTGCAACCATATTAAAATTATAATTGATTTGCAAGTCTGTGTTTTTATAGAGGTAGTTAAGCACCAGCTGACTGTTGGCTTCTTTTTTAAGCTCGATTGCAATACGTAAACCTTCACGGTCGGACTCGTCACGCACTTCGGAAATACCAGGTACTTTGGCATTTACTCGCACATCATCAATACGTTTGACTAATGTCGCCTTGTTAATCTCATAAGGAATTTCAGTAACAACAAGTTGTTCACGTCCGCCTTTAAGTTTCTCCACGTCCACCTTTGAACGTACAACGATGCGTCCCTTACCTGTTTCATAAGCTTTCTTGATTTCACTACGGCCTTGGATGATAGCCCCTGTAGGAAAGTCTGGTCCGGGCATAAGAGTCATGATTTTCTCAACATCAGCTTTAGGATGATCAATCATGTAGATTGTCGCATCAATAACTTCTGCAAGATTATGTGGCGGAATATCTGTCGCATACCCCGCGGAAATACCTGTTGAGCCATTCACCAATAAGTTAGGAAAACTTGCGGGCAGTACAGTTGGCTCTTTTTCCGTGTCGTCAAAGTTCCACGCATGAGCAACGGTATCTTTCTCAATATCTTTTAACAAATACGAAGAAATTTCTGATAAACGTGCTTCTGTATAACGCATAGCAGCCGGTGGATCACCGTCCATCGACCCATTATTCCCGTGCATTTCAATCAAGGGCTCCAGCATTTTCCAATCTTGTGACAAGCGAATCATCGCATCATAAATTGAGCTGTCACCATGTGGGTGAAAGTTACCCATGACATTACCGACAGACTTGGCAGACTTACGATAAGCTTTATCAAAAGTATTGCCATCCTTATTCATCGAATACAGGATACGACGTTGAACAGGTTTTAAACCGTCGCGAATATCAGGCAGGGCACGTTCCTGAATAATGTATTTTGAATAGCGCCCAAAGCGCTCGCCCATAATATCCTCTAAAGGTAGAGTTTGTATATTAGACATAAATCCTCCGACATTTATCTCATCTATCTAAATTTTCGAAATGCTTTTTTAAGAGGGGAAATCTTTTAAATCCAAGATCATCTCAACATGTTTAATGCCGTCTTCTAAAAATGGTTCAGAGTCTTCAATAAACCCGAAGGAAGCATAAAATTTCCGGAGATAGTACTGTGCTTCAATACGCACTGCTGGTTCTCGCCAAGCATGAGCAAGAAAATCAAGTGCCTGTTCCAGCATTTTCCGAGCAGTTCCCTTGCCACGCTGACTTTCCCTAACCAGAACACGACCGATGGAAGCTTCAGAATAAGAAAGACCAGCTGGTAAAATTCGACAATAAGCCTGAATTTCTCCTGATATATCTTCTAACCACAGGTGTAAAGCTTTTTGATCTTTCCCATCAATATCTTGATAAGCACATTCTTGCTCAAGAACAAAAACCTCCGAACGTGCTTCTAAAATTTTATAAAGTTCTGATCTTGTGAGTTCCTCAAAATTTTTAATTTTCCAGCCCATACGTTTATTCCTCTTTGCTTATTTCATTTATAAAGTTTGCCTTCTGCATCTCTTTTAAAAAATCAGAATGGATGGTTACTTTCTCGTTGTTGTAGAGTGTAACGGTTAGACTATACCCCGTAGAATAAGCCGCTGTAACTGCCAAACCGGTCACTTCAAACTTTTGCCAGTTTCGCGCCTTATCTCTACGGTAATACACCAGCTCTTTAGTGATGGGCAAGCTTAACTTTCGCCGCACTTCTTCCGTTACTGCTGTGTCAGCCCCACCAAACAAATCCATTTGTAAACTTTCAGTCGATATAGCTTGCGGTTGAGGCGGACGTGACAAGTTCTGCAAGTATTGGTACAGCTTTGCCGTTATAAGACAGTCATTAAGTGCATCGTGGCTACGTAAATCGATGCCCAAAACATCCTTAAAGGTTTCTAGCTTGTAGTTGGGCATCTGTACCAATTTTTTTGCTTCTGAAAGCGTATCATAAACTTGAAAATGTGGTGCATTTTCTATCTCACAATCTACAATAGCTTGATAAAGGAAGCTGACATCGAAAGGCGCATTGTGGGCAACCATAAGACTATCCCTAGAAAAAGCAAGAAAATCTGGCAAAACCTCTGAAAGAACCGGTTGTTCTACCAAGGCTGCTGGCCAAATTCCGGTCAATTTTGAAATTTTAGTTGGAAGATAAGAACGTGTGGGCTTAATCAACTGATTAAATCGACCGACTTCTTGGTGCATATCATCGTACTTCACAGCACCAATCTGGATAATTTCATTTTTTTGAGGGCTGAAACCTGTCGTTTCAAAATCAAACACAACATAATGCTGTCCCATTTCATTTCCTCCCTAACTTAGACTTAGAGCCGTTTGCTTAGCTTAAAAGACCGTGTTTTCTTCGAGTGTAAACTTCACATTGTTTTCAATCCACTTACGACGTGGTTCAACCTTATCTCCCATTAAGACAGAAACACGTTTTTCTGCCTGAGCCGCATCATCTATGGTTACTTGAATCAATGTACGCGTTTCTGGGTTCATGGTTGTTTCCCAAAGCTGCTCTGCATTCATCTCACCCAGACCTTTATAGCGTTGAAGAGTAGCTCCCTTGCCAAAATCTTGACGAAGTTTTTCTAACTCTGCATCCGTCCAAGCATAGGCAATCTTTTCTTTTTTGCCCTTTCCTTGACTCATTTTATAAAGAGGTGGTAAGGCAATATAAACGTGACCATTTTCGAGAAGGGGCTTCATATAACGATAGAAAAAGGTAAGAAGTAAAGTCTGAATATGAGCACCGTCTGTATCTGCATCGGTCATAATAATCACTTTATCATAGTTCCGATCTTCAAGGGTAAAGTCTGCACCAACACCAGCACCGATGGTATAAATCATTGTGTTGATTTCCTCATTTTTGAGGATGTCCTGCATTTTAGCTTTTTCCGTATTGATGACTTTCCCACGCAAAGGAAGAATCGCTTGGAATTTACGGTCTCGTCCTTGTTTTGCTGAGCCTCCAGCAGAGTCTCCTTCGACAAGGTACAATTCATTTTTATTAGGATTTTTCGTTTGTGCTGGCGTTAGTTTTCCTGAAAGAAGGCCTTTATCTTTTTTACTTTTCTTTCCTGTTCTTGACTCTTCCCGTGCTTTACGCGCAGCTTCACGCGCCTCGCGTGCTTTAATTGCTTTTCGAATTAATTTCTGTGCCAGCTCACCATTTTCCAAAAGGTAAAAGGTCAGTTTTTCAGAAACGAGCGCATCAACTGCTGGACGGGCTAAAGGAGAACCTAGTTTGTCCTTGGTTTGTCCTTCAAACTGCAGATATTCTTCTGGAACAAGGATAGATAAGACCCCTGTCAAGCCTTCACGATAGTCAGAACCTTCCAAGTTCTTATCCTTATCTTTAAGCAGTCCTGTCTTTCTTGCATACTCATTCATGACCTTAGTTAAGGCTGTCTTTAGTCCTGCCTCATGTGTCCCTCCATCTTTTGTACGCACGTTATTTACAAAAGAAAGAATGTTTTCAGAGTAGCCGTCGTTATATTGTAAAGCTACTTCCACTTGAAATGCATCCTGATCCCCTGAAAAATAAAGGACAGGTGTTAAAGTATCCTTGTCTTCATTGAGATAACTTACGAAGTCCTGAACACCATTTTCGTAGTGAAATTCATCCTTAACCTCTTCATTTCCACGATTGTCTGTAAGTGAAAGCGTAACGTCTTTAAGTAGAAATGCGGATTCATTCAAACGTTCGAATATTGTTTGATATTTAAATTCAATTGTTGAAAAAATTGTTGCATCAGGCATGAAAGTAACTTTTGTACCTGTTTTGGACTTAGGGGCCTTTCCAACTTTTTCCAAGGTCGTTACAGGATGTCCGCCATTTTCAAAACGCTGACGATAAACGCTACCATCGCGGGTAATTTCTACTTCAAGCCAGCTTGACAAGGCGTTTACAACTGATGACCCTACACCATGTAGGCCTCCAGATGTTTTATAACCGCCTTGCCCAAACTTTCCACCAGCATGAAGTACTGTGAAAATAACTTCGACAGTTGGCTTTCCCGTAACGTGTGTCCCCACTGGCATACCCCGCCCTTCATCTTCTACTGTTACGGAACCGTCTTTATTTAAAGTTACAGCAATTTTTGTCCCAAAACCAGAAAGTGCTTCATCGACTGCATTATCAACAATTTCCCAAATCAAGTGATGCAATCCAGTCGAGTCCGTTGAGCCAATATACATCCCAGGACGCTTTCTTACAGCATCAAGACCCTCTAAAACCTGAATCGCACTGTCATCATAATTATTTATATCTATCATTCATTATTCTCCATTTAAGCCAACTTTAACTGGCAGAAATATTCATCTTTCCTATTCTACATTCTTAAGGAGCCTTTGTCAAAGGTCTTTATCATTTGAAGGATCGTTTTTCATTCCTCCACTTCTACAAAAAGAAAAGGTTTTTCTTCATAAAATATCAAAATTCATCAACTTTTATGTTATAATTGTGGAGCTATTATAAACATAAAAGAAAGATGATATGACTACAATAATTTTATGCCTCCTCGCTTATCTTATAGGAGCAATTCCTACCGGGCTTTGGATTGGGAAAGTTTTCTATAAAAAAGACCTGCACGAACACGGGTCTGGAAATACGGGTACAACAAACACTTTCCGCATACTGGGGAAAAAAGCAGGTATCATCGTTTTTATCTTTGACTTGCTTAAAGGAACTTTAGCAACACTTTTACCTCTTATATTTCATGTCCATGGTGTTTCTCCCCTCATTTTTGGATTACTTGCCGTTGTAGGGCACACCGTTTCCATCTTTGACAAGTTTAAAGGCGGGAAAGCTGTTGCCACTTCTGCTGGTGTTGTTTTGGGCTTTAACCCTTTTTTCCTCCTATATTTAGCTGTGATTTTCTTCTTGGTTCTCTATCTCTTTAGCATGATTAGCTTGTCTTCCATTGCAGGAGCCATAGCTGCTCTGCTTGGCGTCCTTATTTTCCCCCACTTTCACTTTATCCTCCCAAACTATGATCCCCTCTTCTCACTGATTATTATGGTTTTAGCTTTAATTATCATCATCCGTCATAAAAGCAATATCCAAAGAATAAAAAACAAGGAAGAATCTCTGGTTCCGTTTGGCCTTAACCTCAGCAAACAACACAATATATAGTATTTTACATAATTCGCACACACAATATCTAGTATCGATAACTTGACTAGGTATTTTTTTTATACTAAAATAAACACATAAACAAAGAAATTTTTTTAGAAAAAATTGGAGAAATAAATTATGGTTACTGTCTACTCAAAAAACAATTGTATGCAATGCAAAATGGTAAAAAAATGGCTCACTGAGCACACTGTTAATTTTGAAGAAATCAACATTGATGAAAAACCAGAATTTGTTCAAACGGTTCTCGATATGGGCTACCGTGCAGCTCCTGTTATCGTCAAGGGAGAGGTTTCTTTCTCTGGCTTTAATCCTAGTGAATTGGCAAAATTGGCATGAAATTAGTATATTTTAGCATAACCGGTCAAACGCGCCGCTTTGCAAACAAAACCCGTCTAGAACATGAGGAGATTTTACCTCAAAATCCGGAATTTGAAGTAAATGAAGACTTCCTATTAGTCGTACCTAGCTATGCAGACGAAACACCTGGTGCTGAAAGAAGTATGGACATCATGGATCCTGTCTTTGAATTCATGGCCTACGCCGATAATGCCCAGCACTGCAAGGGAATTGTTGGTACCGGAAACCGTAACTTTGCTTTCCTCTACATCTTTACTGCAAAACAGTTGTCTGCCCAATTCAAAATTCCTATCGTCTACGATTTTGAGTTTAATGGCACACCGGCAGATGTTGCTGCTGTTGAAGAAATCGCTGCCCGGCTCGATTCTGGCGCAGCTATCAGTCTTAAATAGTTAGACTGTACAAAAAATAAATTATTAATATGCGGTCTTAAGACCCGGAGAAATATATGTCACTTAAAAATCTTGAAGATGTTACGTACTTTACGCTTAACAATCAAATCAATATACCTGTTAATGGCTCTATTCCTTTAGCAAAAGACAAGGAAGCTATCTCTGCTTTCTTCAAGGAAAACGTCAAACCAAACAGTTTCAAAAAAGATACTTACGCTGAAAAAATTGCGGCGCTTCTAGAAGAAGACTATCTGGAAGAAGACTTTATTAACAAGTATGAGATGAGCTTCATCGAACAACTTCACCAAGAATTGGTAGATTTTGGTTTTCGTTTTGATAGTTTTATGGCTGCCTATAAGTTCTACAATCAATATGCCATGAAGAACAATGAAGGCACGCTTTATCTCGAAGACTTTGAAGATCGTGTCCTGATGAACGCCCTCTATATGGCAGACGGAGATAAAAAGTTAGCACGTAATCTGGCATTTGCCATGCTTAACCGTCGCTATCAACCAGCTACGCCAACCTTCCTCAATGCAGGGCGTAAGCGCCGTGGTGAATTCGTCAGCTGTTTCCTTTTACAACTGACTGATGATATGAACTCGATTGGTCGTACCATCAACTCTGCCCTCCAACTTTCAAAAAATGGGGGTGGTGTTGGTCTTAATCTGAGCAACCTGCGTGGTGCTGGAGCTCCTATCAAGGGGTATGACGGTGTTGCAGCTGGTGTAGTTCCAGTTATGAAGCTTTTTGAAGATAGCTTCTCTTATGCTAACCAGCTTGGGCAACGTCAAGGCGCTGGTGTTGTTTATCTTTCGGTCTTCCACCCAGATATTATGGAATTTCTCTCTACAAAGAAAGAAAATGCGGATGAAAAGATCCGTGTGAAAACTTTGTCTCTCGGTGTAACCGTTCCAGATAAGTTCTACGAATTAGCCGCTAAAGGCGAAGACATGTATCTTTTTGAACCTTACTTCGTAGAAAAAGAATACGGTATGCCTTTTGCACATGTTGATATCACGGCTGAATACGACAACATGCTTGCTAATGATAATATTCGTAAAGTCAAAATCAGTGCACGCGAGCTAGAACAAGAGCTTTCTAAACTGCAACAAGAGTCAGGCTACCCTTACATCGTCAACATTGACACAGTAAACAAAGCAAACCCTGTAGACGGCGTTATCTCGATGAGTAATCTTTGTTCTGAAATTCTTCAAGTTCAAACTCCTTCTGTCTTGAATGATGACCAGACTTACGCAAAACTTGGTACTGACGTTGCTTGTAACTTAGGGTCAACAAATGTCATGAACATGATGACTTCTGGTGCAGACTTTGGCAGCTCGATCGAGTCAATGGTCCGCGCCCTAACTTTTATCTCGGAAACATCAAATCTTAACGCTGTACCTACAGTCCGTAAAGGTAATGATGAGATGCGTGCTATCGGTCTTGGCGCTATGGGGCTTCACTCCTTCCTTGCGAAAAATCATATTCACTATGACAGCAAGGCAGCTGTGGAGTTCACAAGTGTCTATTTCATGCTGCTGAACTACTATACCTTAGTCGCTTCAAACGTTCTTGCAATGGAACGTCAAGAAAGCTTCAAAGATTTTGAAAAATCTGCCTATGCAGACGGCTCTTACTTTGATAAATACCTTGAACACGATTACTTTGCAGCCGTATCGGAGGACATCCAAGCGCTCTTTGCTGATATCCCCGTACCTGGTCCTGCTGAATGGGCAGCCTTGAAAGAAAAGGTTATGCAAAATGGCCTTTATAATTCTTACCGAATGGCTGTTGCACCAAATGGTTCTATCTCTTACATCAATGATTGCTCTTCTTCTATTCACCCTATCGTCAATCGCATTGAAGAACGTCAAGAAAAGAAAGTCGGTAAGATTTACTACCCTGCGGCTGGCCTTTCAACAGATACCATTCCTTACTACAAATCAGCCTATGATACAGACATGCGTGCCGTGATTGATGTTTACGCTGCTGCAACTGAACATGTTGACCAAGGACTGTCTATGACCCTCTTCATGCGTTCAACCTTGCCGGAAGGTCTTTACGAGTGGAAAATTACGAACAACAAAATGACAACACGTGATTTGAGTATCTTGCGTAACTATGCCTACAACAAAGGAATCAAAACAATCTATTACGTCCGTACATTTACTGACGATGAAGCCGAAGTTGGCGCAAATCAATGTGAAAGCTGTGTTGTTTAAAAAAAGGAAGTACTATGTCTGAACAAAATAACCAAAAAGTCCCTACTTACTATGCAGCCATCAACTGGAATGCAATCGAGGACTCTATTGATAAATATACTTGGGAAAAACTGACCAGCCAGTTTTGGTTGGACACACGTGTCCCTGTTTCTAACGACCTTGATGATTGGCGCAAGCTACCGCAGGTTGAACGTGATACCTTTGCCAAAGCCTTCGCTGGATTGACTCTCTTGGATACTTTACAGTCTGTTGATGGAGCTGAGGTGCTTAAGCATGATGCACGCACCCCTCAAGAAATCGCGTGTTTCAACAATATTCAGTTTATGGAGTCCGTACATGCCAAGTCATACTCCACAATCTTCAGTACTTTAAATACAAAGTCAGAGATTGAAGAACTCTTTGACTGGGTCGATACGAATGTCTATATGCAAAAGAAAGCCAAAATTATCAATGACATCTACCAAAACGGCAGTGCGCTTCAAAAAAAGGTGGCCAGCGTTTTCCTTGAAACCTGCCTCTTCTACTCTGGTTTCTTTACGCCCCTTTGGTATCTGGGCAATAACAAGATGATTAACTCTGCAGAAATCATCAAACTCATCATTCGTGATGAAAGTGTCCACGGGACATACATTGGCTACAAGTTTCAACTGGGCTTCAACGAGCTGCCAGAAGAAGAACAAAGCGAACTTCGCGACTGGATGTATAACTTGCTTTACGAACTTTATGAAAACGAAGAAGCTTATACATACCTGCTCTATGATGAGATTGGTTGGACAGACGAAGTCTTGAAGTTCCTCCGTTACAATGCCAATAAAGCACTGATGAACTTAGGCCAAGACCCCCTCTTCCCAGATACAGCAGCTGATGTCAACTCTGTTGTGATGAACGGTATCTCTACATCTTCATCAAACCATGACTTCTTCAGTCAAGTCGGAAACTCTTACTTATTAGGCGAAGTTGAGCCTATGTCGGATGAGGACTACACCATTGGTATGAAGTAAAGGAAAAAAGTCAGAGACAAAGATAGAACATGTACTCACTCTGGTCTAAATACAAAAATAAAAACGCTCAACCTTGCTATTCACACGCAAGTTAAGCGTTTTTTTCGTTTATGGAACTTTTTTGCTTCCCTAGTTGGATTGATTGACGATAAGGGCAGGGCGGACACCTCTAGCTACTGTTGAGTAGTTCATGCTACCACTGCCATGTAAGCCGCCACCATACGGATTAGATTCACTTTCAGCAAACACACGCCAAGCACCGTTACCGCCAGCAGCTCCAGGAGTCCGAGTCCACCAACCATTATTTTCGCCAGCATTTCCTGCTACCCGTTCCGCACGACTCGGGAAAGCGCGTCCTGGTCCGGATAAACGAACCACATCTGCTAGAGAAAGTGCAAAGGCACGCGGGCTACCGCCTGAATTAACTTCCGTAATATCTGCTGCTGCATCAGGGAACTCCCCGAGATTGACAGGTAGCCATCGCCAATTTCCAGGAGCATAACCCCCGCCTGGTCTCCAATGTAATTCTCCCTCCGCAAGATTTCCTGTATTAAAAGCATCTGATACAGGCTGAACCATAGCTTGAACTGTTGGATTAAGAGCTCCATACCAGTCGTTAAGCGCATTATTTTGACCGTTAAAGGTTGTATTTGGAATCATCTCATTCCGAATAATCATATGGTTATTCCCCATATTTTCAAGGTAGAGATACTGCTCATTAGCCATGGTGAAGATAGTCCCCGGTGCCATGATACTAAAGTTGATTTGGTCGGGTTGGACATTATCATCTGGTCCCGGGTTCCCCCAGTTGTTATCGATAGAACCGTTCTGTACGGCTGTCAGGAAGTCTGACAAGTCACCATGATGTGTATAGTTTGGATCTGCAGTCAAGAAGTCATTGATACGGTCAGGACTGATCAATTGCCCGTCCACATGGATACCGTAGTAATATTCTCCCGGGATATTGTCTGCCGCTGCGGTCATCTGTGCTGCATCCAAGAGGTAAGAAGTGGTCTCTCCTGCTTGAAGTTGGTTCGCCCAGTAAGCCCAGCCTGTTTGGTGGTCAATCACCCAGAAGTTCCCGACTTTCAGGTTATTAGGCAAGGCTGCCCACTGGCTCATGGTCATCGGGGCACGGTCTTGTTGCAGGTTTTGGGCTGCATCATGGGTGACTTCTTCTCCCGGCCAAACTGGTCCGCTGTTGTCAAAGCTGTCGCCAGAGGACCAGTAGGCATCTGTACCGTCTCCGGGGTGTGTGGCGCCATCTGTGACACCGTCTGTGGCTGTACTTGTGATCCAGTCACGGGCATGTCCTGCGGCTGCTGTCATCAGGTCTTGGTTGTCTCGGTTGAAGGTAGGCATGAACCATGGGGCATCTTGACCTGAGCGGCTCCAACCAAAGGTCAGGTTGGCGTAGGTGTTGAAGGCGGCCGAGTCGCCTACACGGGTGTTGAGATTGGTCTCTGAGGGACGCATGACGGTCCAAGTGTTCACTTGGTCACGGATGGTACCGTTCACTATAGGGGTGAAGTCTGTATCTCCTACTGAGCGTTTCTCCATGAACTCGGAGAGGCGGATACGGGCCATGAGGGGCACATTGCCATAGTTCTCCACGAAGACGTCCTTGTTTTCCGTGTCACGGTTGTAGTAGTCGTGGACACGGCCTCCGGGGATATTTTCTCGGATGCGGTCATTGATGGCCCGCTGGTTGAAGGCTTGGAAGGCGAAGGTGCCGCCTACCAAGAGCAATAAGAGGGACAGGAGCGCGAGGTTGCGCAGCCGCCGCTGGTTTTTCTTTTCTGGTGTCATAAACTCCTCCTTTGACGTAACGTGTGGTTTAGATTTTCATTACAATAGAATTTCTAATGTTACGTTTACTTTCTGAGTCTATAGTATAAAAAAAAAAAGGTCAAATGAAATGAGTGTTTGATGAGAAAAAAAGGGGGGGCTTACCGACTCAAAAAAATCCGTCAGCTCTACTCCCTCTGACGGCAACAGGTAAAAAATGAAAAAAGCTTAAGCAGATTCTTACCACCACTGCTTAAGCTCTATTTTTTTATTATATTTAAACTTTTAAGAAACGACGCATCGAAGTGACTGCTCCAAGTGAGCCAATCAAGATTCCGATGAGGAAAAGCAAACCAATCATCATTGGGACAAAACTTTGTGCAGGCAAGAGGTATAAACTCTGTGACTTCAAGCTTGGCGTAAAGCTTGAAAACGCAAGATTATAAAGCCAAGCAATTAAAGCACTCGGAAGAATTGCTCCAAGCAGTCCAACCCAAGCTCCTTCAAGGAAGAAAGGCCAACGGATATAACCGTTGCGTGCCCCAACCAGTCGCATGATTTGGATTTCACGCTGGCGTGACATGATGGTGATACGAATTGTATTTGAAATGAGGAAAACGGCAACCAAAATGAGAAGTGCTGCAGCTGCCCCGCCCCAAATCTTAACATTATTTCCTAAAGCAAGGATACGTTCTGTATTGGCACCACCATAGTTAGCAGATTGGATACCTTCTATCTTTTCAATAGACTGAGCAACTTTTTCTACATCCTGTGGGTTATCCGCTTCGACAATATAGGCATCGTAGAGAGGATTAGCATCGCCCTGGAAAAGAGACCACGCATTCCCCAATGTTTCTGTCAATTGCTTAAGCTGCTCATCCTTACTTGAAAACTCAACTGAACGGATGGCTGGAATTTTTTCAATTTCTGAATAAATTTTTCGATAGTTGGGGTTATCGATTTTTTTATTAGCATTCTTGGGATCTTCTATTTGCTTGTCCATATCATGAACGTTCAATTCCATATATGCAACAACACGAACATTTTTTTCAATATCGCTTGATAACTTCGCTGTATTTAAAATAACGGATAAGAAAATTCCTACCAATGTCAAAGTAATCATGACAGAAGAAACTGCTGCCACAGTCATCCAGCCATTACGGCGAAGATTTTTCAGCGATTCTAACAAATGTTTAAAGAAATTTCTAATCATCGTAACCGTAATCTCCTTCCGCTTGGTCTCGAACGATACGACCATTTTCAATAGCAACAACACGGTGACGTAATGTATTTACAATTTGACTGTTGTGTGTTGCCATCAAAATAGTCGTCCCTTGCAGGTTAATCTTTTCCAACAAGTTCATGATTTCCCATGAGTTTTCCGGATCCAAGTTTCCTGTAGGCTCATCAGCAATTAAAAGCTTTGGTGCATTGGCAATAGAACGCGCAATGGCAACACGCTGTTGCTCACCACCTGAAAGCTCATCAGGGAATGAACGCAACTTGTGCTTAAGACCAACAAGATCTAAAACTTCATTGACACGCTTTTTGATTTCGCGTGGACGTTTACCAACAACTTCCATCGCATAAGCGATATTTTCATATACTGTTTTCTTAGGTAAAAGCTTGTAGTCTTGGAAGACAACGCCAACAGAACGACGCAATAAAGGAACATCACGACGTTTAAGTTTCATCAAGTCAAATTTAGCAACAATACCTGTTCCTTTGTCAATTTTTAGCTCATGATAAAGTAGCTTGATAAAGGTCGACTTACCAGCTCCAGACGGACCAACAATATAAACAAACTCTCCTGCTTCTATATCAAGAGAAATGTTACGTAATGCTGTCGTTCCGTTAGAGTACTTTTTTGATACATTATTTAATTTAATAATATTCATTATCTTTAGTCTCCATTGAATTGTTTTGCAACTTCTTTTCTATGTCATTCTAAACAGATAGAACTAAGAAAATCCTTTTATAAGGAGTTTACGACTCCAAAAAAGCAAAGGTCTTCTCATTATACCAGATAAAAAGATTTTTAGGTATAAATTACATTACTGATTTTCCGAAAAGTTACAAAAAACTTTCTAAAACATTACTCATCTACATTTTCCAACGCAGATAGGCGTGGATAAATCCATCCAAATCACCATCCATTACCTTGTCAATTTGTCCGGTTTCATGTTCTGTTCTGGTATCTTTAACTAACTGGTAGGGCATAAAAACATAGGAGCGAATCTGACTTCCCCATGAAATATCTGCTTGATCTCCACGGAGTTCATCAACTTCCGCTTGTTTCTTGTCCATTTCTAGCTGATAAAGTTTAGACTTCAGCATAGCCATAGCTTTATCACGGTTTCCATACTGTGTCCGATCCATAGTAGAGGCAACAACGATTCCTGTAGGAATGTGTGTTAGACGTACTCCTGTAGAAACTTTATTGACATTCTGGCCACCTGCACCGCCTGAGCGGAAGGTGTCCATCTTGATATCCGCATCACGCACATCTACTTCGACTGTATCATCAAGCTCTGGCATAACATCTACAGACGTGAACGAAGTATGACGACGATTTTGTGAATCGAAAGGAGATATACGCACTAGACGATGTACCCCTTTTTCACCACGTAAAAAGCCGTAAGCATTGCGGCCCTCAAATTTTAATGTAGCTGATTTTAAACCAGCTACATCACCGTCTTGATAATCCAAAATTTCAACTTTGAAGCCATGAGCAGCGCCCCAGCGTTCATACATACGCATAAGCATACTGCCCCAGTCTTGAGACTCTGTTCCCCCTGACCCTGGATGAATTTCCAAAATTGCATTCATATGGTCATAGGGTTGATTGAGCATGATTTCTAATTCATAAGTTTCAATCTTCTTGTCCAGTTTTTCGATATTTTCTTCAAGTTCAGCCTGCATATCTTCATCAGTTTCTTCTTGAAGCATCTCCAACAAGACCTCGCTGTCTTCATGCAGTCTTGCAATAGACATGAAGTTTTCGTACTTAGCCTTAAGTGCATTAGATTCATCAATAACTTTTTGAGCTGCATCATTATCATCCCAAAAGTCTGGCTCTGCCATATCATTATCAAGCAAAGCAATTTCTTCTTCTAGACGATCTAGGTCAAGCGAACTACGAAAGTCCTCGACTTTCTGCCCATAAGACTCTAGCTTGTTTCTCATTTCAGATAGTTCCATAAGCTCCATTTTATCATATTTGTCCCAAAAAAGACAGTAGACCAAATGCTGCTCACGGAATATTCACAGAACATGAGAGACTCGCCTAAGTTTCAACAATGTTCAAAAGAATAAAAGCGTTGAACAATATTATCGTTTGATTGTTTCGCTTAGCCTCCTTTTTGCCATACTGACAAAAATTTTATTGGCTGTGAAAATGACGTTAATGCTACTCTCTTTCCCTTCGTCTGATTCTGTGCTTATTTTCTAGTTTTTCAATAGCCCATTCTGCTGCATCAACCATATAATCTCGAACATCATTTTCCGCAATATCGTGTAATTTAGGCAAAGCTGTGCGATCATTAGCATTAGCCAGTGCATAAATGGCATTACGTTGAATTGGATTTTTTCCTCGCCAGCTTCCAGCCATATTTCCAAATTTATCTGTGAAGGCCTTGTTGGACAAGTCCAAGAGTGGGAGTAACTCAGGGTTTGTCAATTCGGGATCCGGTTCCATTTCTGGATGAAAATGACTATTTATCCCCTTATTATAGGGACATACAACTTGACATATATCGCAACCATAGATGACGGTTTTAATTTTTTCACGAAACTCCTCTGGCATTGCTCCACGCGTTTGAGTCTGATAAGACAAACAGCGCTGTGCATTAAGTCTCCCATCTCCTAATAGAGCACTTGTTGGGCAAAAATCCACACAGCGCGTGCAAGAACCGCACCCGTAGTCTACAGGCTGGTCCGCCTCAATCTCTAAGTTTGTCACTAACTCCCCTAAAAACAGCCAGGAACCATATTCCTTGCTCACGAGTAGGCCATTTTTTCCGATAAATCCAAGACCAGCACGCGCAGCTACTGCCACATCAATTAGAGCCCCTGTATCGACCATTGCTTTATAATTAAAAGAGCCCGCCAACTGCTCTATTCCTTCAGCTAAAGCTTTTAATTTTTTCTGTAAGACATGGTGATAATCTTCACCCCAGCTGCCTCGTGAAAAGGAGCCACGACGAAAGCCCGTCTTTTTCGGCTTACTCTCAGCTTTATTGGGATAGGCTATACCAATCGATATAATCGTTTTTGCATCTTCCAAAGACAACTTAGGTTGCAGACGTTCATCAAGATTTTTATGTTCAAATCCTGATGTATGGCCCGCTTCCTTTTGTTCAATCAAAGACGCACGAAGATACTCAAAATCATCCGCTTTGCTAAAGCCAATTTTCTGAATATTAAGTTCTGCCGCAAGTTTCTGGATTTCTTCTTTTAAACTTTTCATCGCTTCACCCTTTCTTTATACTCATCTTAACATAATTTCTAACAGCAGTTTCAATAATTATGTTAAAATAAGCCTTAGATTATTAAGAAACATGGAGTAAGATATGGCTTTCGACGGTATTTTTTTACATCATATGACAGCTGAAATTTCCGAAATCCTCAAAGGAGGACGGATCCAAAAAATCAATCAGCCATTTGAACAAGAACTTCTTTTAACTATACGTTCAGGACGAGTTTCACATAAACTATTACTTTCAGCACATCCAACCTTTGGACGCATTCAAATCACAAAGACCGAATTTCAAAATCCACAAAATCCCAATAATTTTGTCATGATTTTGCGTAAATATCTTTCTGGAGCCTTTATTGAAAATATAGAGCAAGTAGGCAATGATCGTCAACTGATTTTTCATATCTCAACCAAAGATGAGATTGGTGATTCTATGCAGATTGCACTGGTTGCCGAAATTATGGGGAAACACAGCAACATTATTCTCATGGATAAAAGCAGCAATAAAATCATCGAAACCATTAAACACGTGGGCTTTTCACAAAACCAGTACCGAACGCTCCTTCCCGGTTCAACTTACATTGCACCACCTGCAACAGACAAAATAGATCCTTTCCACGCATCAGATGAAAAGATTTTTGAAGCACTGCAAACACACAAGCTTCAAAGCACTTTCCAAGGTATCGGTCGTGATAGTCTTCAAGCCTTGGAAGGATTGACACTTCCTGAGTTTAAGGAAAAACTCTATACAGTTTTTCCGTCTATTTATCCCAATGATAAGTTTTCCGCTATCAAATTAAACGAAAACTATCAAACCTTTTCCAGTTTGTCTGAGATGCTTGATGTGTACTATGCGGATAAAGCTGGACGTGATCGTGTAAAGCAGGTTGCAAGCGAAGTCATAAAAAAAGTTCAAAATGAACTCAAAAAAAATCGTGACAAACTAAAGAAGCAAGAAGCTGAACTACGTGCAACTGAAAATGCCGAAATTTTTCGCCAAAAAGGCGAACTATTGACAACATTTCTGCATCAAGTCCCTAACGATAAACCTAAGGTAACACTTGATAATTACTATACAAATAAGCCCATTACAATTAGCCTCAATCTCGCACTCACTCCCTCACAAAATGCACAGCGCTACTTTCACCGCTATCAAAAACTAAAACAGGCCGTGAAATTCTTAGATGAGCAAATCAAAAACACCAAACAAACTATTGCTTATCTCGAATCTGTTGAAGCTAACCTCACCCATGCTGATGTGGTTGAAATTACAGATATTCGTGAGGAGTTAATCCAGACAGGATTCATTAAAGCCAGACATCGCAACAATAAAAAGCAAAAAATGCTTCCACCAGAAAAGTATCAGGCAGAGGACGGTACGATTATTTTGGTAGGAAAGAACAATCTCCAAAATGAACAAGTCAGTTTCAAGCTCAGCCGTAAAGGAGATCTTTGGTTCCACGTTAAAGATATTCCTGGCTCGCATGTGTTAATCACTGGCAATCCTAACCCTTCTGACGAAACCATTACTTTCGCCGGAGAACTCGCCGCATATTTCTCCAAAGCGCGTTATTCTAACCTCGTCCAGGTTGATATGATTGATGTTAAGAAACTCCATAAGCCAACAGGAACTCCTCCTGGTTTTGTGACTTACACAGGGCAAAAAACCATTCGTGTCACTCCAGATGAAGCGCGAGTCAAAAAGGCAAGAATAAAGTAAAAGTTCATAAATATTTTTGTGAATTTTTCTTTACCTTTCCAATATTTTTGTATGTTTGTAAAAATTGTCAAAATTCCTTTGAAATACGGAAATTTTTGACATCTTGCGAAGGCATTTTATACTTTGATACAGAAAGTTCTTTATAAAAGCCCTTTTATTTGTTATAATAAAATGTAATTATTTTGTCTGAAGTGTAGTTATATTGGGGCTTTCAGTAAGTTTCTCTTTTTAATTTTAACTTTAGTCATTATGCCATAAAATTTTTTAGAAGGAGCCGCCATGGCCAACGAAAATGTTATCCAAATGATTAACGTTACCAAAAAGTTTGGTGACTTTGTCGCAAATGACAAGATCAACTTGGAGCTGAAAAAAGGTAAAATTCATGCTTTGCTCGGCGAAAATGGTGCCGGTAAATCAACTTTGATGAACATGCTCTCTGGTCTTCTGGAACCTACAGAAGGTGAGATTCATGTTAACGGCAAACTTGAGCAAATAGACTCCCCGACAAAAGCTTCACAGCTTGGTATCGGTATGGTGCATCAACACTTTATGCTGATTGATGCCTTTACCGTTACTGAAAACATCATGCTGGGAAGTGAAGTAACAAAAGGTTTAAGCCTTGACCTAAAAACAGCTCGA
This sequence comes from Lactococcus muris, assembly GCF_042849115.1. Taxonomy (NCBI): domain Bacteria; kingdom Bacillati; phylum Bacillota; class Bacilli; order Lactobacillales; family Streptococcaceae; genus Lactococcus; species Lactococcus muris. The sequence goes on from NZ_BAAFQO010000017.1 coordinate 24,829, forward strand.
AACAAGATTGTTGAATTGTCTAAACGTTATGGACTTGCTGTCGAACCAGATGCGCTTGTTCGCGATATATCTGTCGGACAACAGCAACGCGTAGAGATACTGAAAACACTTTATCGTGGCGCAGATATCTTAATTTTTGATGAGCCCACAGCCGTGTTGACCCCATCTGAAATCACTGAACTCATGTCTATCATGCGTAACTTGGTTAAGGAAGGTAAGTCTATTATCCTTATCACACACAAGCTTGATGAGATTCGTGCTGTAGCAGACCGTATTACCGTTATTCGTCGTGGTGTTTCTATTGAAACTGTTGAGCTTGGTGACAAGTCAAACAAAGAACTTGCTGAAATGATGGTAGGCCGTTCTGTTTCGTTCAAAACAGAGAAAGAAGCTGCAAATCCCCAGGATATCGTGCTTTCCATAGACAACATCTCCGTTAAAGAAAAACGTGGCTCTTTTGCTGTTAAGGGCCTTTCTCTAGATGTACGTGCTGGTGAAATCGTCGGACTTGCAGGTATTGACGGAAATGGTCAAACCGAATTAGTCAAAGCAATCACAGGTTTAATGAAAATTGACTCTGGTTCTGTTAAACTCAAAGGAAAAGATATCACAACGCATAAGCCACGTAAAATTATCGAAGATTCTGTTGGACATGTTCCCGAAGACCGTCATCGTGATGGTGCTATCCTTGAAATGACTGTTGCAGAAAACATTGCTCTTCAAACTTACTATAAAGCCCCATTAAGTAAATACGGTTTCCTCGACTACAACAAAATCAACGCCAAGGCCCGTGAACTCATGGAAGAATTTGACGTTCGTGGTGCTAGCGAGCTCATTCCTTTCAAATCACTCTCAGGAGGAAACCAGCAAAAAGCTGTTATTGCGCGTGAAATTGACCGTAATCCTGATTTACTCATTGTCGCTCAACCAACGCGTGGACTTGATGTTGGTGCCATCGAATACATCCACAAGCGCTTGATTCAAGCACGTGATGAAGGTAAAGCAGTTCTCGTTGTTTCTTTTGAACTCGATGAAATCCTTAACGTTTCTGACCGTATTGCTGTAATTCATGACGGACAAATCCAAGGGATTGTAAATCCTGAAACCACAAGCAAACAAGAGCTAGGAATTCTTATGGTCGGAGGTAATATTAATGAACAGCAAAACTAAAAAAATTCTTGTGCCTGTCATTGCCGTTCTTTCGGGTTTTGCGATTGGTGCAATCATCATGCTCCTCTTCGGATTTAATCCCATTTATGGTTACGAAGATTTAATTATCGGTGCCTTTGGTACGCCACGTGCTATTGGTGAAACACTTCAAACAATGGGACCTTTAATCCTTTGTGCCTTAGGTTTTTCAGTAGGTATGAAGGCTGGGCTCTTCAACATTGGTATGTCCGGCCAAGCTCTCGCTGGTTGGATTATGTCCATGTGGTTCGCTTTAAGCTTCCCTGATATCCCAAAACCGATAATGCTTCCTTTAGTAATCATTATCGGAATGTTCTTTGGTGCGCTCATGGGTGCTATTCCTGGTATCTTGCGCGCTTTTCTCGGGACGTCAGAAGTTATCACTACAATCATGCTTAACTATGTCATCCTCTTCATGTCAACATTCTTGATTCATGATGTCTTTAGTTCAAAGATTATGATGCCAAACTCAAGTGACCAAACACAATTAATCAGTTCAAATGCTTCCTTCCGTACAGCCTGGCTGTCTGATTTAACTAATAATTCTACCTTGAACATTGGGCTCTTCATTGCCCTAATCGTTCTGATTATTATGGCTATTGTCCTTTCAAAAACAACACTTGGTTTCGAAATCAAGGCAGTGGGATTAAACCCAGATGCTTCTGAATATGCAGGAATTTCAGCCAAACGTACCATCATCATGTCTATGATAGTAGCTGGTGCTCTCTCAGGTCTTGGTGGTGTCGTTTACGGTTTCGGATATATGCAAAACTTCGTGACTCAGTCAGTAACACTTGATATTGGTTTCAACGGTATGGCTGTTGCCCTCTTGGGCGAAACAAACCCAGTAGGAATCCTGTTTGCTGCTTTCTTATTCTCAATGCTTCAAACAGGTTCAGGTAACATGAGTAATATTGATAATATTCCACCACAAATTGTACAAATCGTGACAGCTACAATCATCTTCTTTATCGCCGTTAAATTTATTATCGAAAAGGTTCTCCCAAATGTTAAGAAGAAAGGAGAAAAAGCATAATGAATATTGTGGATACACTACAAATTATAGTTGCAAATATGCTCATTTACTCAACACCCTTAATTTTCACAAGTATTGGTGGCGTTTTCTCCGAACGTGGCGGTATTGTCAACGTCGGGTTAGAAGGAATTATGACAATGGGGGCATTCAGTTCTGTTGTCTTTAACCTCGCTCTCAGTGAAAGCTTCGGCGATCTCACACCTTGGTTGGGTATTCTCTTTGGAGCATTTGTTGGTGGTATTTTCTCTCTCATCCATGCTGTTGCGACGATTAACTTCCGTGCCGATCATATCGTGTCTGGTACTGTCCTTAACTTGATGGCACCTGCACTTGGCGTTTTCTTGATTCAAACCTTCTACCACGCAGGTCAAGTCAACATCAGCAACCAAATCGGTTACTGGAATTTCCCCCTCCTATCGAAAATTCCAGTGATTGGACAAATATTTTTCTCACAAACTTCACTACCAGGTTTCATTGCAATTCTTGTTGCCTTTCTTTCTTGGTATATTCTCTTTAAAACAAAATTCGGTCTCCGCCTTCGCTCTGTAGGTGAAAATCCCCAAGCAGCAGATACCTTAGGTATTAATGTCTACCTTATGCGTTACTCTGGCGTAATCATCTCTGGTATCCTCGGTGGTATCGGTGGGGCTATCTACGCACAGTCTATCTCAGGAAACTTCTCTGTAGCGACTATTGCTGGGCAAGGCTTTATCTCATTAGCAGCGATGATTTTTGGTAAGTGGAATCCTATTGGAGCAATGCTTGCCTCTCTTCTCTTCGGCCTCTCAACATCACTGGCTGTAGTAGGTGGACAAATCCCTGTTATTAAAGAAATACCTTCTGCTTTCCTTCAGATGGCGCCATACGTTGTAACTATCATCGTTCTTGCTGCCTTCCTTGGAAAAGCTGTTGCCCCTAAAGCTGATGGTGTCAACTATATCAAAACAAAATAAGACAAAAAAGCATTTCAAGTCTGAAATGCTTTTTTTGTATTCTTGTAAGACTACGGAGTTTTCTACAGCCTCTTCATTTATCTCATCATTCTGGATGGTTACTTATTTATTTTTGAAATAAGTTTTTTGAGGAAATAAACAAGTGTGATGATTAAAACAAGTGTTACTATAAAGATAATGCTGACTAGGATCAATTATTATAAACCACTATTCTATTCGAATTATCTAGCCTTACTCGGACCCATCCTGTCCAAGAAACTATATGAAGAGGTTCTATTGATACCCTTTCTGCATAGCCATTGACACTACAAAATGGTAAAAAGGCTGAACATAAGGCTAGTATACCACTTAACTCTATGATTATTTTTTTCATAAATACCTTTCTTTTTATGTTCTTCTATATTTTACAACTCAACCTCCTTTATAAATTAATATTTTCTGTAAAAAAATCCCTTACAAATGTATTATACCCTAAGATTTAGGCGAAAAATTAAATTATGCCAAATATGTCCTATTTTATCAATTTTTCATAATTTTCCTGATACCACTCTTTCATAAGTCCATTTTGCTTAAGGGACATGTCACAGACCTCCTGCATTATCAGTTTGTATTTTTCTTCTCCTGTTTCTCTATAGCTATATAAACTTTCTACAAAATGATAGGTCGTCTTAGTTAGCTCATCCGACTCCTGTAAAAACTCCTTGGAAAAATCTAAAAAATATCTTGCTGCTATAGATTTTTTTCTTTTTATTCGAGACAGTGCAATTTTCAGTCCAGCTAGTGCTAATCGTCGTTGACAAAAAAAGCGATCCTCAAAGAAATATTTTAAACTTAGAATATCTGTACATATCAGTTTTAGATTACTTGAACTCAAGAGATATGCGGTATGCTGAAAAACAAAGAGTTCGTAATTTGTCCATAAATCTACTGTCATGAAGAAACCCTCCAGTTCCCTAATCTCCTCACAAGAAATCTCCTCTAAAAGCACTTTGACACTCAGGGATAAAAGCAAAAATCTCCTACATTCTTTCGTTTCAAGATAAAATTTTTGGAGAACAGCCTTATCTCCCTTATAATATGCACAATCAATTTCTTGAAGCAAAGCGCCAAAAGGCTCTTCTGCTCCCTTATTGAGCAAAAAACTATAATCTTGTAGACTAATATCCATCTCTTGCAACATGGCATATATCATGTCAAACCCCAACATGATTATACTTGCCTCAAATAGTTTAATCTGATGGCTTGTCACTGGAATATCTGAAAAATCTTGGAGGGAAAAGCCTCTTTGCTCTCTTAATCTCTTGAATACTTTTCCATACCTTGGATATATTTTTTTATCAAGTGTTGCATGATAAAAATCATCTAAACTAAAATCTAACCTCTGCAATAATGCTTCCAACTTAGATATGGGAAAATCAGTTTCTCCTTTTTCATACCTTGTCAAAGTCCTCCGAGGTACAATATCTTCCATTTCCTTTAAGGATACCTTTCTCGCTTTTCTTATTCTCTGGAAAATTTCTCCATAATTCATAGCAGTCATTTATCTTATATTTCTATCTCTTTCCATACATTTTTACTTTCCTATACTTTAATACGCAAAAAATTGATAAAAATAACAAAAAAACACCCAAATACTGAGCATTTTTTCGATAAATACTAATTTTTAGCAGCTGATGCAAATTCTTCTTTAGAGAAAGCTTCGTCCAAAATTTCTTTAAGCTGTTTAGCTGAAGCTTGCATTTTTTGCAATTCAGCGTCGTTCAATGGGATGTTTACTGGGCGAACGATACCTTTATCACCAACGATAGCTGGTTGACCAATGTAAAGATCTTCAACGCCTTCATATTGCCCCTCTTGGAAAGTTGAGAGTGGCAATACAGCATTTTCATTGTCAAGGATAGCTTTAGTGATACGTGCTAAAGCTACAGCGATACCATAGAAAGTTGCACCTTTTTTCTCAATGATAGAGTAGGCAGCATCTCGAACTGATTCGAAAAGTTCAACCAGTTCTTCTTCTTTGACTCCTCGACTGTCTTTAAGGAATTCTTCAAGATTAACACCAGCAACGTTAGCATGTGACCATACAGCAAACTCTGAATCTCCGTGCTCACCCATGATATAAGCATGAACTGAACGAGCATCAATATCAAGTTTTTCTGCCAAGGCTTGGCGGAAACGCGCAGAGTCAAGTGATGTTCCTGAACCAATGACGCGTTCTTTAGGGAAACCAGAGAATTTCCATGTTGCATAAGTCAAAATATCAACAGGGTTAGCAGCAACAAGGAAGATACCATCAAAGCCAGAAGCCACAATCTCAGTAACCACTTGTTTAGTGATACGCAAGTTTTTCTCAACGAGATCTAAACGCGTTTCACCTGGTTTTTGTGGAGCACCAGAAGTCAACACAACCAAGTCAGCATCATGGGCATCTGAATAATCCGCAGAGTAGATTTTTTTAGGAGAAGTAAACGCAAGTGCGTGTGAAAGGTCTTCTGCATCACCTTGTGTTTTTTCTTTGAAAATATCTACGATACCCAATTCTTGCGCAATTCCTTGGTTTACAAGTGAAAAAGCATAGCTTGAACCTACGGCACCATCACCAACGAGGATAACTTTTTTATGTTGTTTAGTCATAATAATTTCATTCCTTTCCTGAATGCAATAATAATGTTTACTGTACTATTATAGCATTTTTTCACAATCCTGTCACATTAGAAAGTGATATATATCACATTGTAACGCTTACATTTTAATTATCGTAAATAGCTGAAGTTTTTGGCTGCAAAATAAAGTATATTTTTGTTTTTCTATGGGCAGCAGCATCTTTTTATTATCTTTTTATTATATGAAAAAACGCCTTTTACAGGCGATTAATCTTAGAATAAACTCTTAAAAATTATTTGATTGTACGGATACGCATGGTATTTGTACGGCCTGAACCAACCGGTACACCAGCAACAATAACGATATTATCACCTGACTCTACTAGACCAGAAGCCAGTGCAGCTCTCTCAGCTACTTCAAACATATCATCTGTTGAATCTGGTTTATCCATAAGCATTGGGATAACACCCCAGTTGATCATAAGTCCACGCTCGACTTTTTCGTCAAAGGTGATTGCCAAAATGTCGGCCTCTGGACGATATTTAGAAATCAAACGTGCAGTAGCACCTGACTCAGTCAAAGCAACAATAAGTTTCACTTCCATTGATTCTGCAGCATTTTTAACTGCTGAAGCAACAACCTCTGTTACTGAATCTTTATCACAGTTTTCTGGGTGAAGGCGTCCGTATTCTTTCAACAATGTTTGAGCATTTTTGTTAACTGTAGCCATTGTACGAACTGATTCACGTGGATATTTACCATTAGCAGATTCACCTGAAAGCATCGTTGCATCTGTACCGTCAATAACTGCGTTAAAGACGTCAGAGATTTCAGAACGTGTAGCACGTGGTTTTTCAGTCATAGATTCAAGCATGTTTGTCGCTGTAACAACGACTTTACCTGCTTGGTTCACTTTACGGATGATTTCTTTTTGGAACACAGGAACCATTTCGAATGGTACTTCAATACCCATATCACCACGAGCAATCATGATACCATCAGCTGCATCTATGATTTCATCAAGGTTATCAATACCTTGCTGATTTTCAATCTTAGCCAAAAGTTGAACGTGTGTATTTCCAGTTTCTTCAAGGATGGCACGTACTTCGTTAACGTCTTTAGCAGTACGCACAAAGGAAATAGCGATAAAGTTCAAACCGTTTGGTTGTGAAAGACCAAAACGAATATCGTCATTATCACGTTCTGCAAGTGCTGGGAACGGAATTGTAGTGTTAGGGATATTCACACCTTTTTGTTTACCAATCGCACCATCATTTTGTGCTACAACATCAAATTCACGTGCTTCAACGTCTTTAGCAGCTACTGTAAGTCCCAATTTTCCATCGTCGATAAGGATTGTTTGACCTACCTCAACATCGTCAAAGATGTCGAGTCCGCCAGCAACATTCAAAGCAATATTATCACGTGTTGATTTCAAACCTTGTTTTGTAGAAACACGGAATTTATCACCAGTAACATATTTGTATTCATCTGCACCATCTTCGAATACTTCAGTACGCATTTCAGGCCCTTTTGTATCAAGCAGGAATCCAACTTTACGACCAGCAATTTCTTCTGCACGAAGCACAGTTGCCATACGTGCTGCTTGTTCAGCGTGGTCACCGTGTGAGAAGTTGAAACGGAAAACATCCGCACCTTCATTGATTAAATCCGCAATTGTTTGTGCTGATGTTTCAACATCAAGCTCTTCTGCCCAGTATCCTTTTTCTCCGAATTTTTTACCGCCACGAGTTTCTACCGCAGGTCCAAGTGTTGAGACAATTTTTACACGTTTGTTCATTTTGAGTCATTCTCCTATTTTATAAATATACTCCTTACCTAGTAAAATGTGAGTACCTTATGGTTTAGATAACCCGAAAATATCTAGATAAGATGATAAATAATAACTTAATTAAATTTGATGTCAAGGTTGTTTAAATCAGCGTTTAAACGATAGAGCTCCAATCCAGCTTTATGTGGATTGTTAACAACGATTTTACCTTCTTCTGTCAGACTGAAAAGTGCACCTTCTTCTGCAGTACCAAGGATTGGACTTTCGACAAGTTTTTCATTACGAATGCCGACAGCAACCCCACCGATGCCGTCACGAAGTAGTTCAACCGCACGCGCACCCATACGTGATGCGAGGACGCGATCTCGCGGTGTGGGTGAACCACCACGTTGAATGTGACCAAGCACAGAGACACGAAGATCAGAGTCATCGCCAGCAGCTTTGAGTTTCATGGCAAATTCTTCACCCGACATAACGCCTTCGGCAACAACGATGATATGGTGATTTTTTCCTTTTGCATAACCTGACTTGATGTTACGAACAATGCTTTCAAATTTGAATTCTTTTTCAGGGATTGCAATATCATCAGCCCCTGCCGCTATACCAGACCAAAGGGCGATATCTCCAGCATTACGCCCCATAACTTCAACGACAAAAGTACGGTGATGAGATGATGACGTATCACGAATTTTGTCAATGGCATCGACAACTGTTGACACAGCCGTATCAAACCCAATAGTAAAGTCTGTACCCACGATGTCGTTATCAATAGTACCAGGAAGTCCTACTGCAGGAAAGCCATGTTCAGTTAAACGCATAGCACCATGATAAGAACCGTCACCACCAATAACAACGACACCTTCAATGCCATGTTTCTTGAGTTGTTCAATACCCGCAAGCTGCCCTTCAAGTTGAGCAAACTCTGGGAAACGCGCTGAATACAAGAAAGTACCACCACGTCCAACTTTATCACCAACACTTGCTGATGTCAGTGGGAAAATATCGCCTGCTACCATCCCTGCATAGCCGTGGTTGATACCGTAAACTTCGATATCTTCAGAAATCGCTTTACGAACAACAGCACGAATGGCTGCGTTCATACCTGGTGCATCACCACCAGAAGTCAAAACTGCAATGCGTTTCATTAAAGTTTTTTCCTCCATCATATCTGATACTTAATTTGCAAAAGCAAATTTAAAGTTCAATTTTTGTTTCATGTTTATTATATCACGATATGAAAAAAAAATCTCTTTAAAACGCTATGATAGCGTTTTTATTTACACTTTCCTAAATGTAATGGTTTTCAATTCACAAAAAACACCTACTGTTCAAAAGTCTATTTTCTAGACCATTGAGTAGAAAAAAGTTGCCCTTATGGACAACTTTTTCTTCTGTAATATTAAGCTTGATAACGTTTCACACCATCAAGGTAAGTTGCAACAAGTTCAAGATGTTCATCAAGAACGATAAAGTCTGCATCCAAGCCTTCTTTGATTTGACCACATAGGTTATCAATTTTTACAGACTTCGCAGCGTTTAAGGAAGCCATTTTAATCGCTTCAGCTGGTGTCGCAATTTGCCAGTCTGCAACATTTTTTACTGCATCTTTGAGAAGCAGGATGGAGCCTGCAAGATTACCGCCTTCTTTCAAACGTGCAGCCCCATCTTTAACAATAACTGGAAACTCACCAAGGTAGTATTCTCCATCACTCAGCCCTGCTGCACGCATTGAATCAGTAATCAGTACGACATGATCCGTGCCTTTTTCACGCATCAAAATTTGACAAGCTTCTGGACGCACATGGAAACCATCGCAAATAAGTTCTGCATAGGTATTGGATAAGTTGAATACCGCACCAACCATACCCGGCTCACGATGATTGAGCCCTCGCATACCATTAAAGGCATGAACCCACATCGTTGCACCAGCTTGGACTGCTGCCACTGCATCAGCGTAAGTTGCATTGGAGTGACCAAGTGCGACAGTGAAACCATGTCCCACTGCCTCTTTAACAAATGCAGTGGAGCCTTCACGTTCTGGTGCAATGCCAATCTTAATCGGAAGTCCTTTTGCTGCTGCATCATATTGTGCAAGTTCGTCATATGAAGGATCACGCATATATTTAGGATTTTGGGCGCCCTTAAATTCCTCGGTAAAGTATGGGCCTTCAAAGAAAAGACCACGAATTTTAGCACCTACTGCCTTGTCGGCATTTGACCCGATTTCCTCTGCAATTTCCAACAATTCTTCATGACTAGCAGTTACAGCAGTTGGGAAAAAGCTTGTAACACCTGCAGCAAGCAGGCCCTCGCTCATAGTTTTGATGATGCCCTCAATCTTACGATCATTAGTATCTGCTCCCCCAAAACCATGAATATGTGTATCCACCAGTCCTGGAGCAATGACTTGTCCTGAACAATCTAAAATTTCTGCCCCTGCTGGCGCCTCCGCTGTCCATTGTCCAAATTTACCATTATTGATTGATAAGAAACCGCCTGTCTTCACTTCATAAGGATAGAAAAATTTGTCTGCTTTAATATAATAGGTCATAACTTGCTCCTCCGCTGCCCTGTATTCACCAATATTCTAACATTCAACAATAAAAAAGTCAAGAATTGGTATATATCAATACTCGACTTTTTTATTGTTCTTTATTTAGATAATTCTAGCAGTTTTTGCTTAATCTCATCTTCCATCTTGATTAGCTCTTGCTCAGACTGCTGACGTTTTTGGCGTCCGTCAGACTGTATACGCATTGTTTCTTGAATCGTGTCAATGAGATTTTGCTGTGTTACTTTCAACGTTTCAACATCAATAAGACCACGTTCATTTTCTTCTGCTGCTTCGATAGTTGAAGACTTAAGCATTTCAGAGTTCTTGCGAAGAAGATCATTTGTTGTTTCAGAGACGATACGTTGACTAGCCAAAGCATCCTTTTGCTTCAGCAAAGTCAAGGCAATAGCAACCTGATTTTTCCAAAGTGGAATAGCAGTATTGATTGACGTTTGAATTTTCTCCGCAAGCTCTTGATTCGTATTTTGAATCAAGCGGATTTGCGGTGCTTGTTGAATCGTCAATTGGCGAGCTAAGCGTAAATCATGTGCACGCTTATCCAATCGATTTTTATAAGCTTCAAGATCACTGACCTTTTGAACGGCGAGAGCACCATCATCACCTGTTCCCTGCGCTTCTCGTCGTGCTGCTGGAAGAATCTCCTGTTCAAGCTCTTCAATTTTGAGTTCAGCACCAGCAATGTACACATTAAGTGCCTTAAAGTAATTTAGGTTTTCATCATAAAGCTTGTCAAGCATTTCATTGTCTTGCAACAAACCCTGTTGCTCATTATTTAGCTTTGCTGAAATTTTGTCAATGCCGGCACCGATTTTTTGATATTTTTGCGTTACTTCAAAAATTGACTTTTTAACCTTGCCAAACATTCTCTGGAAAACACTTTTATTTTCAGCGACAAGTTCATTTGGATTAGCTTGCTGTAAATTATACATTAAGTCAGTCAAAGAACCACCGACTTCCCCCAAATCTTGTGCTTGAACTTTGTCTAAAACACTTTGTGAAAAAGCCGAAATTTTATCTTGAGCATTTGCACCATAAGCAATTACTGACTGTGAGCTGTTCTCATCCAACTGCTTTGCTAGCTCTCTAGCCTTGGCTAGTTCCTCTGGGCTCAATGCATCTATTGCACGTAGAGAGGCTCTTTGGTGCATATCTACCAACTCTGTCTTTTGACTTTCCGACAGAGCCTCTGCTTCTTTTACAACCTTATCATCATTAATTAATTCATCTAAAATAGGGTTTTCCATTGTTACTCCTTAATCAAACTTTACTTCATGTTTAATGACATTCACATCATCCATCAAAATATCATGGTAATTTTTGGAAATATTGGCTGATAATGTCTTAATCAAAAGCAATGTTTCATCCATATCACGCTTTATTTCTTGAGATTTTACAGATTGTTTTTGCATCTCAATATACTTCTCGGTTAATTTTACCATATTTGGCAAGTCTTTATAGAGAAATTCATTCTGTTTCGTTAACTGTGTAGGATTCTGAACAATATATTTGAACAGGAGTTTACTTGCTTCAATACCACCTGTTACTGAATCAACGACTTCTAACTCATCACTTCTCTTAGTGTTTGCTTCCCATTTTTCAATATTCTCTTTGGCATCAGCTAAAGTATCGCGAAAGATTTCGATGTCACTTTCAGAAAGTCCTGCTTCTTGGTAGCGTTGGATATTTTCTTTACGTGCTGGCTTTTTCGGTGGCTTATCCTTTTTTATGCTTTTCCTTCTTAGCAAGCTTATAAGCCAAAGTGCTACTAGTAGAACTAGAATTGCCCATATAAACCCAGACATTCCATTCATCATAATCCCTGTCATATGCATTTTTAGCCTCCGTTCTTGTTTCCTGTTATAACAAGCTTTCTTTTCTTATTTCATCAGCCAAATGGCTATACTTTAATTTTATCATATTCTGAGAAAAACTTTTCAGACTTTCGTATGATTTCAAACAAAGGATAAGCTTAGTTTGAGAAATTTTAATCAAGTACATGCCCTTTTTTACCGGGCTAATATGTGATGAGTTCTAATTCTGCTTTTAAAAGGCTTTCATGTCTTCAGTGAATTTTAATACATATTGTGGTAAAATGAGAGTGTCTTGGGCTATGAGTAGCCACGATAAACTAGTAAAGGAAAAAGTATGAATCCACAAAAAATTGCCGTGCTTGGTCCTGGATCATGGGGAACTGCTCTTTCACAAGTTCTTAATGACAATGGGCATGAAGTTCGTATTTGGGGAAATAATGTTGACCAAATTACTGAAATTAATGAAAAGCATACCAACGAACGTTACTTCAAGGGAATCACTTTGAATCAGAATATTTCAGCCTACACAGACCTTGAGGCTGCCCTGTCCGATGTTGATGCTCTTCTCTTTGTTGTTCCAACAAAAGTAACCCGTTTGGTTGCTCAGCAAGTCGCCCAAGTCCTCAAACATAAAGTGACAGTCATGCATGCCTCTAAAGGGCTCGAACAAGGAACTCACAAACGTATTTCTTCAATACTTGAAGAAGAAATTCCAGAAGAATACCGAAGTGAGATTGTTGTGGTTTCTGGTCCGTCACATGCCGAAGAAACAATTCGACGTGACATTACTTTAATCTCCGCGGCTTCAAACAATTTAACAGCGGCTAAGTATGCGCAAGAGATTTTTTCTAATGATTATTTCCGACTTTACACCAACACTGATGTTATTGGTGTAGAAACTGCTGGTGCTCTGAAAAATATTATTGCTGTTGGTGCTGGTGCTTTGCATGGTCTTGGTTTTGGTGATAATGCTAAAGCAGCAATCATCACACGAGGTTTAGCCGAGATTACACGTCTAGGAGTCGCTATGGGAGCTCAACCACTCACTTACAGCGGTTTATCTGGTGTAGGCGACTTGATTGTGACTGGAACTTCAATTCATTCGCGAAACTGGCGTGCTGGTGATGCACTTGGGCGCGGTGAAAAGCTTCCGGACATTGAAAAAAATATGGGAATGGTGATTGAAGGGGTATCAACAACCAAGGCTGCCTACGAGCTTGCTCAGAGCATGAACATTGATATGCCAATCACAGAAACAATTTACAAAGTTCTTTATGAAAATTTGGACGCACGTGAAGGTATCTTAGATATTATGAGACGTGAAACACGGGCTGAAAACGAATTCAGCATTTAAACTAAAAAGGAGAAACTTTTTCAAAATGACTAAAACTGTTCAAAAACAAAAAGTAAGAAAAGCAATTATTCCTGCAGCAGGGCTTGGGACACGCTTTCTTCCAGCAACAAAGGCTCTTGCCAAAGAAATGTTGCCTATTGTTGATAAGCCAACAATTCAATTTATTGTTGAAGAGGCTCTAAAATCTGGTATTGAAGATATTCTTATCGTTACCGGAAAAGCAAAGCGCCCCATTGAAGACCATTTTGATTCGAATATCGAATTGGAGCAAAATCTTAAAGAAAAAGGTAAAACTGAACTTCTAAAACTCGTGGAAGAAACAACTGACATCAATCTCCATTTCATCCGTCAAAGTCATCCTATGGGACTGGGACATGCGGTTCTTCAAGCAAAAGCATTTGTTGGTGATGAACCTTTTGTGGTTATGCTTGGTGATGACCTTATGAATATCATGGGAGACGGGACACCTTTAACAAAAGAATTGATTGCAGATTATGAAAAAACTCATGCTTCTACAATTGCGGTCATGAAAGTTCCACACGAGGATGTAGATAAATATGGTGTAATCGCTCCTGAAGGTGAAGTTTCTAAAGGTCTCTATAATGTAGCAGAATTTGTTGAAAAACCAGCTATTGAAGATGCTCCCTCTGATCTTGCTATCATCGGTCGTTACCTTTTAACTCCGGAGATTTTCCAAATTTTAGAAAAGCAGAAACCTGGTGCAGGAAATGAAATCCAATTGACCGATGCCATTGAAACTTTAAACAAAACCCAGAGGGTCTTTGCGCATGAGTTTACAGGTAAACGTTATGATGTTGGAGACAAGTTTGGCTTTGTCGAAACTACCATAGAGTATGGGCTCAATCATCCACAAATCAAGAATGAATTGCAAGATTATATCATCGCAAAAGCTAAAGAACTTTCAAAAGCTGAAGCAAAAACTGAAAAATGATGTAAAGCTGTCCGAGAAATAGGACAGCTTTTTATAACCTTTTATCTGGCTGAACAAAACTATTCCAAACTTCTTATTTTGTCTAATTTATGCTATCATGGAGAGGATGAAATTTTTCAAAGAAACCAAGATTAAAACTCTGGATATTGTCATTATTCTTGCCTTACTGGCCGCTTCATTTTCTGTTTTCTTCCTTATACCCAGTAAGGCAACTGGAGCAGAAGCTCAGTTGCGCATTCAAGGAAAAGTAATTCGAACCTTTGATTTAAACAAGAACCAGACCTGGACCTATCACTCTGCTGATGGAGATTATAATGAAATCCAAGTAAAGGACGGAGCCATTGCTGTCATTAAGGCCTCTTGTCCTGACCAAATAGATGTACAACGTGGTTTTATTGCAAAAGTTGGTGAAACGATTGTTTGCTTGCCCCATCACTTGGTCATCGAAGTTGTCAGTGGACAGCAAGATTCGGGAGTAGACTATAACGGATGAATGTAAAAGAAAATATCTATGTGGCTCTACTCACCTCGGCCGCTGTTGTCATGGGAATTTTTGAGAGCTGGATCCCCTCTTTTTTCGCTTTTGCTCCTGGAGCAAAGGTTGGTTTGGCCAACCTAGTTATGATTATTGCAATATTTACCCTAAACTGGCGTAAAGTTTGGACAATGCAAATTTTGCGGTTACTGATTACAGCATTATTCACTGGTTTTTCTGTTTTTATCTACTCTACCGCTGGAGCAATTTTAAGTCTCTTAGCGATGTACCTTATGAAACAGTTAGGTCCTCGTCGAGTTTCTCTCATTGGCATTTCTGTTGTCGGTGGTTTCTTTCACAATCTAGGACAACTCGCCATTGCCTCACTTTTAGCAGGAACAAGTACCGTGCTCCTCTATCTCCCTTGGTTATCTTTTTTTGGGATTCTCGCAGGATTTGCTATTGGTGTCGGAGGGAATCAACTTATTCAGCGGGTAGAACCAATTCAGTTATTATTTATCAAAGAAAGTAAAAAATGGACGTAAAAAATACAATTTGGTCAGAATATCCAAAATTAAGAGCCTCATTAATTAAAGTTCAAAAGTTAATGAAGCAACAAGTTGGCATCAAAAATGAAGACATTAAGTCGGCTATTTTTGATCTCTTTGATGCGGGCGGGAAAATGCTGCGCCCTGCTTACTTATTGATGTTTGCTGATTTTACAACTATGGATAATAAACATAAAATTGCCTTGGCTGCCAGTGTCGAAATGCTACATACTGCCACACTTATCCATGATGATATTGTAGATCAAGCAGACACACGGCGTGGTGTAGAGACCTTATCTAAAAAGTACAATCCGTCTATTGCTGTTTATGCTGGTGACTATCTATTTGTTGCTGTTTTCAAACTTTTGGCAAAACATTCCTTTAATCTGCCCAATTTGACAAAAAATATCGGTTCCATTGAAAGATTGCTGGGTGGTGAACTGGGACAATTGAATAAACATTTTGATTTTGAGCAAACAATGGATGATTATATTCAAAATATTTCTGGAAAAACTGGCGAACTTTTTGCCATGTCATCATCAATCGCTCCTCTCATTATGAAACAGGTCCACTTATCCGAACTCGCGTATAATATCGGCATGGATATTGGTATTGCCTTTCAAATTATGGATGATTATCTCGATTATGCTAGTAATAGCGAGACTCTAGGCAAACCTGTACACGAAGACATTAAACAGGGAATCTTTTCTGCCCCTGTTCTCTTTGCCTTAGAAATAGACCACGAATATGTTAAGGCTTTAGTTCAGAATGAACAATTTGATGAAGTTTACACCTTTATTCAAGAATCTGGAGCACTTACTAAAACCAAGGATTTGGCTAAAGACTATACAAACAAAGCACTCAGACTAATCAATAAACTGCCTGAGGGGGAAACCCGCAATAATCTCAGTAGTATCACAAGAAAACTTTTGGAACGGAACTTATAATGAACCCTGAAGAATTTTACGCACAACTTGAAACTTTTGATATTTTCTTAAGTGAAAAGCAAAAAGGACAGTTTGAACGCTATTTTGAGCTTCTCGTTGAATGGAATGAGAAAATTAACCTCACAGCAATTACGGAGAAAAAAGAAGTTTTCCTCAAGCATTTTTATGATTCTGTAGCTCCAATTCTCTACAAGCTCATTCAGAATGAACCGCAAAAAATCCTTGATATTGGAGCTGGAGCTGGTTTCCCAAGTTTGCCAATGAAGATTATTTTTCCCGAATTACAAGTTACAATTATTGATTCCCTAAACAAGAGAATTAACTTCTTGTTACTTCTGACTAATGAGCTGGGTTTAGAACATATTACACTACTTCACGGTCGCGCTGAGGACTTTGGACAAAATCTCAACTACCGTGGACAGTTTGATATCGTGACAGCACGCGCAGTTGCTCGACTTAACGTGCTTTCTGAGCTTACTCTTCCCTTCCTTACGAAAAACGGACGCTTATTGTCGCTTAAAGCTGCTAAGTTTGACGAAGAACTTAACGATGCTAAAAACGCTATTGCTGTTTTAGGCAGTAAATTCATTGAGCAAATAGATTACCAACTTCCCAACGGTGATGAGCGCCATATTGCTATCATTGAAAAGAAAAAAGAAACACCCAAAAAGTACCCACGTAGAGCAGGTACTCCAAATAAAAAACCACTTTAATAAACTGTATTGATATAAATACTGAAAGAATAAAAACGGTTCTGTATAATCTGTGGTGGTAGATTAAAATCTACTGCCCTTTTTTTATACAAGAAAAGCCATAGTAATTCGCTAAAATGTAGTTACCACACAAACACTTTAGTTAAGGATTCCTATGACTCATT
>NZ_BAAFQO010000018.1:0-41933 GCF_042849115.1 Lactococcus muris
CTGTATCTGAATCAGTAAGTGAATCTGTATCAGAATCAGTGAGCGAATCCGTATCAGAGTCCGTATCAGAATCAGTAAGTGAATCCGTATCTGAGTCTGTATCTGAATCCGTATCTGAATCCGTATCTGAATCCGTATCAGAGTCCGTGTCTGAGTCAGTAAGTGAATCTGTATCTGAGTCTGTATCTGAGTCAGTAAGCGAATCAGTTTCAGAATCCGTATCAGAATCAGTAAGCGAAGCTGCTTCCGAAGCAGCATCTGAGTTAAATTCCGAACTTTCACGTCGTTTGCCAAATACTGGTGAGGGTGCAAGTACAGGTGCGTTGTCAGCTGTTGGTCTATTCTTGACAGGACTTTTGGCTGGAAGAAAACGGAAAAAATCAGATGAAAATTAATAAGAAGTAATCTTAGTGTCAGCATAAAGTAGTCATTCTATAAGGGATGGCTACTTCTGTGTTATAACAGGGCTTGATAAATGCTTATATGAAATAAGCGATAAAAAGATGATTCGCAAGAAATAAATAAGGAAATAAGAAAATTATGTTTCTCAAACTACAAAAAAAATGGCGTAGCGCCTTGATTTTTCCAAAACTTCTATGGAGCTTGGTTATCGTGTTGGTCTATATGTTTGGACAACAAATTCCAGTGCCAACTGTAATCCTAAATACTGAAGCTTTGGCCAAGATAGTTGATATACAGCTGCTTAATAATGTGGCCTCAGTAACAGGAGCGCAACTCAGTAGTATCAACTTATTTTCACTTGGTTTAAGTCCTTGGATGACAGCCATGATTATTTGGCGTTTTATCACGATGATGGGGTATTTCAAAAATGCAACCAGTAAACAACTCAACCGTTATCGCCTATTTTTAACGCTTGGAATTGCTCTCATTCAGAGTTTTGGATTAACAGCTGCTTCCAGTTATAATAGATTAGCTCTAGATACTGCTCAAGAATCTACCTTGCGACTTTTCACAATGCTTATCATGACAGCAGGAAGTTTTGTATTGATCTGGTTGGGAAATCTTAATGCACAGAAAGGTCTAGGTGGGATGATGCTTATCATTCTTGTCAATATGGCACTTGCTTTTAAGGACAACATAGGCGCGTATTTCTCTGAAAACCAGTTTTCATCTCTTGGTTTGATGCTTTCTTTACTCATTTTCTTAAGCACCTATTTTTTACTGGTTTTGCTAACAGTAGTGCTTTACCGTGCGGAGTACCGTATTCCTATACGACGCATTGGCATAAATAATGCATATAATAAAGAAAGCTACCTGCCTATTCGTGTTACACCAGCAGGTGCGCTGCCTTTCATGTATGGAATGACGCTGATGATGTTACCCCCCTTTATTTTGAGCGGTTTGTTATCTATTTTTCCGAATAATCCCACGATTATAAGTCTGGTGACGCAAATCGGTATCTCCAAGCCCTTAGGTGTAGGAATCTATGCTGTTATTCTTTATATACTCGCTATTGGGTTTGCTTATTATAACTATGACGCTTACGATATTGCTAAAGGGATGCGCCAAAATGGTGATTACATTGATTTTGTGCGACCTGGCGATGAAACGAGACGTTTTATACAGTCTAAAGTCAATCTACTGGCTCAATTTGGGGCGTGGATGGTACTGCTTTTGGGTGCTTGCCCTTTAGCTGTTGTGGTGCTGACACAACAGGGAAACAGTGACAATATCAGCATTGCCTTACTTGTGAGTAACGCCTATATCGTGTCAACCTTAATGCTAGGTATTATTGAACAAGTCAACATGTTACAGAATTGGAAAAATTATAAAAATATTATCTAGGAGTTTTGCATGTACTATTTTGTTCCAGCATGGTATGGTCAAGGACGCATCTGGTATGATACGACCTCCTTTTGGTTTCGAGTCTTTGAGAGGATGCAATTTGACGATACTGTCAATCATATCAAGATGTTCGAACAAGTCCAGGAACCAAGCCAGTTATTAATCTTAAACTACAGTCCTCAACTGCGCTATTATTTGCATAAGCAAGGTTTATTAACAAGCTCATATTGGTCATTCTTTGATGATATCCAGAATATCAAAAGTATGCACACCAATCCTATCTCGTTTAAAGACCTTGATTGGCCACAAGGGACAGCTTTTCATCACAGTCCTTTTGCTCTTGTAGCAATGCTGGAAGATGCTCCGCTGGCCTATATTCATTTCGCTGAAAATGGTAATCTTATGCAAATTGATTATCAGAAGGAGGGGCATACAGATAAAACCTATGTCTTTGATGATAGAGGTTTCTTGTCCAGTTTGATTTATTATGATGCAAATGGCCAGGTTCAATACCAAGACTATCTTAATCCCAGAGGAGTTTGGCAAGTGCGAGAAGTTTTTGGCGAACAGTCAAAAATTATTATTAACCCTGTATCGGACCATATGTTTAGGCAACTGACTTATGACAGTTGGGAAGCACTGATTATTGAACGTCTCTCTCTTTTACGTCGTCAGTACTTTAATGATGATGATACTTTGGTGATTGCATCACATGAGCAACATAATCATCTCTTGCTTTCTCTTTTTGAAAAACAAACAAAGGTGCTGTCCTTCTTTGGAGAGCGTTATAATCTTGCATCTTCCACCTTTTTGGAAGTGGCATCAGCAGCGGATCTTATGGTAACAGATACCAAGACGACACTGTCACATCTGAATCGGCGTTTAGAGGAAGTCGGTTTAACTGATAAGAAAGTAACACAGATTTCTCCCTTTGATACCCGTTTGAGGTTGGGACATAGTCAACTTATGAAAGAACTCATTATTTACTTTTATATCGATACGATTAGTGATGACATTCTTAGGAAATATATACTGCCCATTTTAGATAAAATGGCCGTTTGTGAGTCTGTCCAACTTAGGCTCATCACTTTTCGCTCAGATTATGATTTGAAAAATCTTCAAAGCTGGGTTGAACAGTTGATAAATGAGCGATATGATCGTTGCCTTTTCTATGGAGAGGCTGAGGACTTTAGCGAGAATCATGTTGATGAGGAAGTAGAGGAACTTCAGCGTATTAGTTTTGAATATTTTAGCAATGAAAATCATATCATTACAGCTTTAGACAGTGCTCGTCTGGTGATTGATTTGGGAGAATTTCCTGACTTGTACACACAGATAGCAAGTATTAGTGCAGGCGTTCCTCAGATCAATAGAGTAGAAACAGATTATGTCGATCATCAAAAAAATGGCTGGGTTATTTCTTCGTCACAAGAGCTGCACAAGGCGCTGGATTATTACTTTGATGGTTTGACAAACTGGAACAAAGCTCTTGTGTATGCAGTTTCTAAGATGTCTGACTATACAAGTGGTAAAATATTAGCACAGTGGCAATCATTGCTAGAAAAGGAGTGAAAAGATGATTACAGTCTTACAGATTGGTAACAATAATTGGGCGGAGCAAGTTGATGCTTTACCTCAAGACATGCAGTGGCATTTTTGTCGCCCAAATGAGATTGTTTCCTTTTTAGAAGCACTTAAACAAGCTGAACGTGCTAAAATAATGGTAGCATCGGAGGAGAGGGATGAGCCAAAAATCCGTATTCGTTTTAACGCCATTCTCCTCACAGAAACTATTGATGAGTCGCTTCTTGAACCACTGGATTCTACGATTGAGGCTTATGGTTTGTATCATGATAAAGGGCTTTTCATAAGAGACATGAGTCCAACGGGGATATTTCGCAGAAAATGCTTGCGTGAATTACCGATTGATGGCGACATTTCGCAAAAAATAAAGTATCTCTCACAGGTTCTGTTTGACAGCCAATATGGTGCCAAGTTAAAAATTCCTGATATAGATGTGAATCCAAATTTTCAAGGGAATATCCACTTCGATGGACATGTAGGTATGACAGCCTCAGGTTACTTTGGTGAGAACTTTGAGCAGCTGTTTACCTTCCGCTACAATCTCAGTACCTTCCCCGTTGCCTTAGAAATTTGGCAAGAATATGTCAAAAAATCAGGTACTTGTGACCTACAACTTCGTATCTTTCCGATTCGTGCGGGGAGTTTATATGACTTGCAGGCACCGATAATATTGACAGAAGCCGACATGCAAGAACCCTACGTTATTCCTGTAGAGAACGAAAAAATAAGTTTTTATACGGTTTCGATCTATGCAAAGGGGGAAGGAGAGGTTACTTTTGGCCCTCTGCATTGGCGCTATTCACGTATTGGCCTGGGCCGCTTTGTTTTGGGTGGGGAACGTCACAGTGATGGTAAGCGTCAAGAGGTTATTACTTACTTCAATCCTGGGGATATGAAGCCACCACTGACTGTTTATTTTTCAGGATATAGATCGGCAGAAGGTTTTGAGGGTTATGGTATCATGAAATCTCTCAAGACACCGTTTATGTTGATAGGTGATCCACGTCTTGAAGGAGGCGGTTTCTACATTGGTACACCTGAGCTTGAGCAAACAATTGTGGCTGCTATTCAAGAGGCTTTGGACTATCTAGGTTTTTCGTCCTCTGATTTGATTCTTTCAGGCTTATCAATGGGAACTTACGGTGCCCTGTACTATGCTGCACATTTTAATCCCTACGCAGTTGTTGTTGGCAAACCTTTTACTAATCTTGGTGATACGGTTAAAGGAATGAAACTGCTCCGTCCCGATGAGTTTGAAACCAGTGCTGATGTCCTTTTGAACGCAACGGGTGGCACTTCACCTGCAAATATTGACAATCTTAACAAGAAATTTTGGGAGAAGTTTACAACTTCTGATTTTTCCGATACACATTTTGCAATTGCTTATATGGAGCAAGATGACTATGACCGTTCAGCGACTGAAAGGCTTATCCATCACCTTTCCCAAAGGAATGTCCATATTTATGCTAAAGGCTATGAGGGACGTCACAATGACAATAGTCACTCCATCAAGAAGTGGTTTATGAAACAATATGTTGATCTTCTTGGGGAGGGGTATGAAAGGAGGGGAAGATGACAAAACAATTAGTAAAAACAATCACATGGACAGAAGTCCATAAGGGTCATGTTTACCTTTACGGAACTCAACTACAGATAGCAGGAAAAACACTTCATTACCACAATCCTCTTCTGGCTTCTGGAAAACCTTTGCTGAAATTTGACTCACGGACCAACTATCAAGGGGATCGTCGCTCGCCAGAGCTTCCTCTCCTGATCCCCAATCGTGCTTACGAACTGTCTGCTGCCTTTGAAACGGTCCCGGCTGATAGAGCCTATCTCCAAGTTGATTTTTACAATCGACAAAATGAAGTCATCTGGTCTTATATCCAACGTGAGAAAGTGGGACAGTTCACTTGTCCAGAGGAAACATTTACTTATCATATTTCTTTGTTCAGTGCGGGATGCAGCGATTTGACTTTTAATCATCTTAGCTTATTTTTGACAGAGCCGCAGCATAACGTTACAAGCTATGCGATGAAGACAAGAGGCTATTTATCAGATAAATTACCAGAGGAGCTCGCCCTTGTAGCCCCTCTTATCAGAAATATAGAAGAGGAGTGACTATGTCGCCAAAAGAAAGAAGAGGGGTAATGAATGCCCTAAAACTTCGCCGACTTCGCCGTATTTTGAAAAAAATTAATGCCCGAGCTGATGAGATGAGTGCCTTGACTGATGCTGAATTGTCAGCAAAAACAGCTGAATTTAAAGAGCGTTTACAATCTGGAGAAACGTTGGATCATATACTTGTGGAGGCTTTCGCAGCGATGCGTGAGGCAGACAAAAGAATTTTGGGTCTCTTTCCATATGATGTTCAAGTTCTAGGCGGCTTGGCCTTGCATTTTGGCTATATCATTGAGATGAAAACGGGTGAGGGTAAAACTCTAACGGCGACTTTACCTCTTTATCTTAATGCTTTGGAAGAGAAGGGAGCCATACTCGTTACGACAAATGACTATCTCGCTAAACGAGATGCAATGGAGATGTCGCCAGTCTTTTCATTCATGGACTTGAAGGTAGGTGTAGGTGTTTATGAAGAAGACGAAGAGGTTGATGCCAAACGAAAAAGAGAAATTTATGCATCAGATATTACTTATACAACCAGTACAGCACTGGGCTTCGACTATCTCGCTGATAATCTTGCAGGCGATAAAAAAGGTAAGTTTCTCAGACCCTTCCATTATGTTATTGTGGATGAGGCAGATGCGGTATTGCTCGACAGTGCTCAGACACCTTTGATTATCTCAGGAGTTCCGCGCGTTCAATCTAATCTCTATGATGTGTGCAACCAGTTTGTGCTGACATTGCATGAAGAGGAAGAATATCATTTTAACAGAGAAGATAAGGCTGTTTATTTGACAGTTAAGGGTGGACATTATGCAGAAAACTATTTTAATATCCCAAATCTCTATGACAGTAGCTATTTTGAATTGAACAGGCACATTAATCTAGCGCTTCGCGCTCACCATTTATATAAAAAAGATGTGGATTATGTTGTGGTGGATAATGAGGTCAAACTTTTGGATAACCGTACAGGGCGCATCTTAGAAGGGACTCGTCTTCAGTCAGGGATTCATCAAGCAATTGAAACTAAAGAGGGGGTCAAGAAAACAAAAGACTCTCGTTCAGTAGCTTCAGTGACTTATCAAAGTTTATTTAATATGTTTCCCAAGTTATCTGGAATGACAGGAACAGGAAAAATTGCAGAAGATGAACTTATCAGCACTTATCGTGTATCTGTCATCGTTATCCCAACCCATAAGCCCGTGATTCGTCAAGACTTTCCAGATCAGATTTATGTGACTTTACCTGAGAAACTGGCAGCGACTTTGACATATGTAAAAAAGCTGCATGCTAAAGGGCAACCCGTTCTTTTGATTTCTGGTACAGTGGATATTGCTGAAATCTATTCCCGCATGCTATTGCAAGAAGGTATTGTTCATAGTGTCTTGACAGCGAAAAATGTTGCTAAAGAAGCCCTGATTATTAAAGAAGCGGGGCAAAAAGGAACAGTGACAATCGCCACATCCCTAGCCGGTCGTGGAACAGATATCAAGCTGGGTGAAGGCGTTGCGGAACTTGGCGGCTTGGCCGTTATTGGTACAGAACGGATGCCTAACAGTCGTATTGATTGGCAGTTGCGAGGGCGTGCAGGGCGCCAGGGTGATCCTGGCTTGAGTCAATTTTTCGTTTCGTTAGAGGATGAGCTAGTACAGCAATACGGTGGCAAATGGGCAACACGATATTTTGAAAAAAATAATCATCACCAACGCAGCGACTATGGGCAGCCTTTGCATCAGAGAAGACATCAACGTATCTTAAAGCAAGCGCAAGCAAAGAGTGAAGACCGTTCAGTTTTGGCACGTCAATCGACCATTAAATTTGATGAAAGTTTACGTGTTCAACGTCAAAAAATCTATGCATTACGTGATGAGTTGATTTATGACGAGAAAAACTTATCTCAAAAAGTTGACCATATTGTGGACGAAGTGATTTCACAGTATTTGGCATCAAATTCTGGTCTAACAGAACGCTCCTTACGCCGCTATATTTTAGATAATTTTAGCTATCAATTTCAGGAAGCTTCACTTCCTGTTTCTATTGACAATCAGGTAGCTGTGAAGCGTTATCTAAAAAGTCTGTATTACTCAGAGATGAGTCGAAAAGCTGAAAGATTACAGACTGAGGAGAAAAAATCTGAATTTTTACGCCTTTCGATTTTACATGCTATTGACGCTTGCTGGTTGGAGCAGGTGGACAATTTGCAGCAGCTGAAAAATTTTGTATCGCTCCGGCAAGCAGCCCAAAGGAGTACCATGACAGAGTATTATCAAGAATCTCTGCGATCTTATGACCGCATGTGTCAAGCTGTGAAAGAAACAGTGCTACGTAATGTTATGTTAAGTACCATCGAAAGCGATGGCAATACGGGCTATTCAATTTATTTTGTATAAGGAAGTTTAAGATGACAATTTATAACATTAATTTAGGAATAGGCTGGGCAAGTAGTGGAGTTGAGTATGCCCAAGCTTACCGCGCGAGTGTGTTTCGCGACTTGGGGATTCCTGCCAAATTCATCTTTACAGACATGTTTCAACATGAAAATTTGGAACATTTGACTGCAAATATCGGCTTTAGTGATGACGAGATTATTTGGCTATACAGCTATTTTACAGATATTAAAATTGCTCCAACAAGTTATCCCCTATCAGAACTTGAGAACAGTTTCACTCTACCTGTTCAGTCTATTGATAAAGCTGGAAATTTATGGCGCTATCACTTTAACGAGGATTTCTACGCTAACGTTTCCCTATGCGGGCCTGAGGACAACTATGTTCAACGTGTAGAATACGTATCAAAAGGTAATTTAGTACGTAAGGATTACTATAGTTATGTAAAGATTTTTACGGAATATTACATGCCCAAAGATCAAAAACCGCAACTCATTCAGCGCTCCTTTTTCAATGAGGATGGGAGTGTCGCCTATGAAGAATATTGTGAGCCTGAGATGAGCATCTTCAAGTTTGAAAACAAGTGGTGCTATGGCAAGGAAGAGTTAGTAGGATATTTGTTAGACTGTTTGGCGTTAACAAGAAAAGATATGATTTTACTTGATCGTGCAACAGGTATTGGACAGGCTGTATTTGACCATAAGGGGCAGGCTGCTCTAGCTGTGGTTATCCATGCAGAGCATTACAATGCAAAAGCAGATGAAGAGGATAATATTCTGTGGAATAATTATTACGAATATCAGTTTACAAATGCTGATAAAGTCGATGCCTTCATCGCCTCAACCCAAGTCCAAAAGGAACTCTTGGATGAGCAGTTCCAACATTATACAACTCACCGACCAAAAATTTATGCTATCCCTGTAGGGAGCTTGGATAAGTTACGCTACCCAGAAAGTCAGCGTGTGCCTTATCGCATGATGACAAGTTCACGTTTGGCTTCAGAAAAGCATATTGATTGGCTTTTACAAGCTGTTATCTTGGCGAAAAAATCTTTGCCACAGTTGACATTTGACATCTATGGTGAAGGAGGGGAACGCAATAAACTCACAAAGCTTATTTCTGATGCTCATGCTCAGGACTATATTCAGCTGAAAGGTCATCAGAACTTGACAGAAATCTATAAAGATTATGCTTTATACTTGACGGCCTCCACCAGTGAAGGATTTGGTTTAACTCTTCTTGAAGCAGTAGGTTCGGGTCTGCCTTTGATTGGTTTAGATGTACCTTATGGCAACCAGACCTTTATCCGTCATGGGGTGAATGGTCTGCTCTTAGAACGCCAAGAACCTGATAATAGCCAGCATATGGCACAAGTTTTTGCTGATGCTATTGTTCAATACTTTCAAACAATGGATGCAGATAAGGCACATGCCCATTCTTACCAAAAAGCACAGGCTTTTTTGGCACACGAAGTAGCTAAACAGTGGCAAGACTTTATCAAGGAGGTTTTATATGATTAGAATATATGACTGGTTGAACCAAGAAGCCTTGGATTTACATTATTCTCTGCAAGCAGCGGGAATCATGGGTGAGACAATCGTTCTTAATGACGAAGGCAATCTGCCTGAGGACATCACTTCCCCTTATCGCTATTTTTGTAATGCTACTTCTGATACTGGTAAAGCTCTTTACTTTAACCAACTCACTGTTCCTGAAGGCTGGCAAATTACAGGAAATAATACAGAAGGTGAGGTATGGAGTTACGGCGTTAAGAAAGCGACCATTCATTATCATATGCCACTCTACTTACGTCTGATAAAGCAGGTAGATTGGTTGACTTTGGATGGAAAGGTGTATGTAACCGACCACTACAACCAATACGGCTGGTGCTTTGCAAAGACTTACTTTGATGGAAATCAGCAAGTTGTTCTCAAAAAATATTTTACGAAACAAGGGCATGAGGTGATCAGTCATAATCTTGTAACAGGGGATGTTCTACTGAGTTGGCAAGGCAAAGACTATCATTTTACAAGGCTGGTGGATTTTATCCTGTTTTATCTGGCAGAGGCAGGGTATAACCTCTCAAATATTTGGTATAATTCACTCGGATTACCGTTTTTAGCTTCCTATTATTATCAAGGTGAAGGAGTGGATACCTTATTTTGGCAGGAGGATGTAGGTGAGGCTATTCCAGGAAATATGAAACTCATCCTTGAAGGAAATGCTGGGCGGACTAAACGTGTAGTTGTCCAACAAAAAACAGTTTATGAGAAATTACTTCGTTTGGCAAGTGCAGAGGAAGCGGAGAAAATTGCATATCTTGGATATATTTATCCCAACATACGTACAAATCACAATCGTAAGCAAGCTCTGATTTTAACAAATTCGGACCAGATTGAGGGATTGGATAATTTACTCCGAAACTTGCAGGATTATCATATTCATATTGCAGCATTGACAGAAATGTCTCAACACCTCATTGATTATGAGAGTTTTCAGCAAGTGACCCTCTACCCAAACGTCTCTCAGAAAATGGTTGACCAGCTCTTTGAAGCATGTGATGTCTACCTTGACATCAATCATGGGGGAGAGATTTTATCAGCCAGTCGTCGTGCCTATGAGTCAGATCTTCTCATTTTAGGATTTGATAATACCGTTCATCAACGGCAGTTTATGTCACCAGATTATATTTTTAAAGCGCAAGAGCCTGAACAAATGGTTGACTTTTTACGGCAGTGTCAAGATTTGCCACGTGCAGTTACAAAACAACGTTCCGATGCTGGACAGTCAACGCCAGAGGATTATCATCAGATATTAGGAGGTTACTAAATGACTCGTAAAAATGAATTGCTTGATAAAGATATCGAAGAACGAATTGATAAGGCAAGACTTGAGCAGCACGAGCCTGAAGTTAATCGGAGACCAATTTTTTATACCATTATTGTTGTTTTGGTGACCCTATCGGTCGTCTTGTCTTTGCTCCGTTACCTTACGTAAAAGAATGATGAGTCTGAGACGACGAAGATAAAAGCTCAAACTTATCTAAAATGCAGAAAGAAAAAATGCTCAAGATGGCATAGAGAAATGCCATCTTGAGCATTTTTTCGGTTTTTGCCTCAGTTTCTTATTTTTTGCGAGGGATAAATTATCGGAGAAGTGGCAAACAATTTGTAAGTCTGAGTAGAAGAAACACCTAAGATTACTCTAAAAGAGAAAGTGAGAGTTTTGCATGAAATGAGGAATATCTTTAAAGTCATGAAAACCACAGTAAAATCGTTCTAAATCGAATGGTACCAAGCTCACATAGGGTTTGTATACGGGCTTTATCTTTTATTTGGCAGATGGCTATACAAGGCTTAGCCCTTTTTATAAAAATAAAGTGCTAATGGATTTATAATATATACATTTATATAAGATAATAAATGTTATGCAACAGAAATCTGAGGCATTATATATACTTTTAGCGTTCTAAAATAGAGAGTCTACAGTTTTTAAAGTCGAAATAACTGTGGAAGTTGGGAAATAAAACCATGATAATAAATTTCAAATTATGGTATTTTTCCATCTTAAAAAATGTTGTAATACATGGATGAAAGTGCTATTCTAACATTGGGAAAGCGTCGTCAAGCATTCATGGAAAATATTGTCGAAATATGATAGTTAACTATAATAAAAGGAATTTTAAGATTTATTATGAAAAAATTAAAGAAAAAAATCATTCTCTCAAGTGCAATGTTATCAATGTTGTCTGGAGCTATTGCACCTTCAACAGTAGCTTTTGCTGATGACAATGATCAATATAGTGTATCTGCTATCCAGAAACCTTCTAGTGTTTCCGCAGAATTTGATTTGTCAAACTTATCACTCAATGGAGATACAAAAACTATCGTAGATGACCAAGGAAATGTAACAAATTTCAAGGTTGAAACTGCATCAAATCCTTTATTACGTATATCAAACGGTTCACATAAAGTTAGCGCTTGGGGTTTAAATTGGCACGTAACATTTTATATAAACGTGAAAAACAATAAAATAACATCAGCCAACAATTTAAATTACACGATTATTGGTATCGCTATCAAGTCATCTAGTCTAAGAGTTGAGAATAGCAAACGAGCAACGGCTCATTTTGAAGCAACAACTCCAATTTGGGATGTTCTATCTTGGACAGGATGGGTACGTGCCACTATCAATAGTTCTAACAAACTTGTAATTACAAATAATTAATCACAATTACAAATTGTTAATATGAAAGGAGGTACAATATGACTATGATGAGTATAGTTTTTATTACATTTATAGCCCTTATTGTTTTTGTTGTCTATTTTATAAAAAAACTAATCAATAAAAATAAGTAAAAAATCTCCATGAAATCAAGCATGAAATACTCTCAATGAAATTGCTAGCGGAGCTTTTTTGAGCTTGGGACACTTGCGAAAAAACAAGAACAAAAGAGACAGGAAACTGTCTCAGACTGTAGACAAAGTCAAGAGACCTTGTCTTTTTTGTTTCTTCAATGCTATAATGGACTAAAAGAAAACGGATACAGGAGCTGCTTATGTTCAAAAAACAAAACAAAGACTTCCCCCGCAATCAATACGGCTTCTACACTTTAGACGAGCTGGTCCCGCAAGACCATTATCTACGCGACATTGATTTTGATTTCATTTATGATTTGGTTGCGCCGCTTTATAGCGATGACAGTGGTCGACCATCTCTAGACCCCGTCCTACTTATTAAATTGCCTCTTTTACAATATCTTGAAGGCATACGTTCCATGCGCCAGACCATCAAGCAGATTCAGGTTAATAATGCTTACCGTTGGTTTTTAGGCTTGAGCTTAGAAGATGATGTCCCCCATTTTTCAACCTTTGGCAATCTTATTCCCGCAGGTTCAAAGATACGGATCTTTTTGAACAAATTTTCTATGGTATTTTAGAACAGGCGAGACAGGCAGAATTAGTGGATGAATCTGTAGTTTTCATAGACGGTACCCACATCAATGCCCATGCCATTAGCCATAAGTATGAAAACCAAGAAGTCGCAAATGAAGCCCTCTTTTACGCAGACACCCTCAAATCCGAAATCAAAATGGAGCGTGAACGTCACGAAAAAGAGCCCTTAGAAAGAAGCGACACTGAGCTTAAAAATATTAAAGTTTCTAAAACAGACCCGGAAGCTGGCTGGTTTAGAAAAGGAGAGCACAAACACGTTTTTGCCTACAATGCACAGGTTGCTTGTGATAAAAATAGCTGAGTTTTGGGTTTTACTGTGCACCCAGGTAATGAACATGATTCAAGAGCTTTCAAGTCACTTTTTGATGTTTTAGAAGCAAAATATCAGATAGAAATGATGGTGATGGATGCTGGTTATAAAACGCCAGCCCTTGCATATCTCTTGATTACACAGGGGATTACACCTGTTTTTCCTTATACTCGTCCCAAAGGCAAGAAAGCAGGGCTGAGGAAGAAAGATTTTAAATATGACCGTGAGTTTGATGGCTATACTTGCCCCCAAGGTCAGTGGCTAAACTATTCTACAACTAATAAATTAGGCTATCATGAGTATAAGAGTAATGCGAAAATTTGTCAGTCTTGTCCGCTCTTGTCAGATTGTACCCAATCTGCCAATAAAACCAAGCTTATCACACGGCATATTTGGCAGGATGATTTGGATGGTGTTGAGCAGATTAGGCGTTTAGGCTTCTTTAAGAGCATCTATCTCTTGCGCAGAGAGACCATCGAGCGGATCTTTGGCACAGGGAAGGAATATCATGGTTTGAGATATACCAATGAAATTGGGCTGGGGCAGATGGAGAAAAAGCTAGCCCTGACTTTTGCGAGCATGAATATGAAGAAACTGGCGAAAGTGCTAAAAAATAGGGAGCAAGAAAGCTTGCTTTTTGGTCTAAAAAAGAGAGAATTACAGTTGAAATTACTTTTCATTATGAATACAAGAAAACAGCCTCAGATTTTGAGGCTGTTTGTCTACGGTCTGAAGCTTGAACAATAGTTTAAGCTATTTTTGTTGTTCTTTGTTAAAATGTATGTATCATAAAGTAAAGAAATTAGACACAAATTCGGCACAAAGTTAAAATAAAAAGCTCAACCATAAGGATTGAACTAGTATATATAATGCCACTGAATGACTTATTTATTATATTTTTGTGTTATTTTAATTTTAGAAATCGCAGTACAAAGGGAGTTGTAGGTTTTAGCCCACTTATAATTTTTTGAGTTTGGACACAAAAATAGGCACAACCCACGATAATAAAATTCAATCCGTGGAGCTGACGGTCGAAAGACTTTTCGACCTAAGCGGAGACGGATTCCAACTGACAGCAATTATTTGCTGTCAGTTTTTTTGCTATCTAAATCCCAGTAGTCCCAGGCATATGTAGCATCAAACACTTTATTTTGGATTACAGTTTTTTCAATTTGTTTTATGGACTTTTCAATTTGATTATTCATAATAAATTTTAAATAATTAATCTTTTCTTCATAGTTAAGACTATTTACTAAACTACTAGGTACTTCATAGATATCTAAAAAATATTCTAAATCAGAAATACTGAAAGCACTATTTTCTAAAGATTTTGTCACTAATGCTCTTCTACCAATATCAAATGCAAGATATTCTCTTGCCTGTGCATATTCATGCTCAGGAGTACCCTTATCAAATTCAAGGGAATCAAGCAAGTCTTGTGTTCCAGATAGAAGAAAACCTTGGCTTACCTTCAGTACTTGCGCAATTTTTTCTAGGGTATCTTGACTTGGAGTTTTTTTATTATTTTCATAATTGAAAATACTTTGCTTACTTACCCCTACCTTATCAGCCAGTTCTTGCTGTGACCAATCTCTCTTTTTTCTCAATTGTTTTAAATTACGTGCAAAATCATTAAATATTATTTTAGTCATAAAAAATCCTTTTTGGTTTACTTTTGGGTTGACAAACAAACCTCGGAATGATAAACTTATCTTAGGTTTAATTGTAAACCATAAATATAACCCTGTTGTTTTTCATTATAATTATTATACCACAAGGAGGTATTGTCTATCGATTATATTAAATAAAAAATCTCTTTCCACGACCAAGAAGAAAGAGACTTACAAAAACTAACAGTACAATTATAACAAATTCTAGAAGGGATTTAAATTTATGCAAGAAACTAAAGTTGAATTAGATGATATTAGGAAAGGTTTAGGTATCATCGCAAATGTTATGTTACTGGGTAGACTTCTGCCTGTAGATTCTGAGGAAGTGTCAAGCGAACAAATGGTTGTAAATTATCAAAACCTCTGTGAAATGACCGAAACTTATACTCAAAAGCTTATTGAGGATACAGATGAAGCTGAAATTAATTGGCGTGCGGATAATATTGATGCAGAAGTTTTTAGAAAAATACAATCTCTAGGTAAAGCTGGATGAATTACTATGAACTGGCAGAAGCTTTGCAACGTCCCTATAATACGATACGAAAATGGAGAGGAGAGATAGAAAAAATCTCAGGACATCAATTCAATCGTATTAAAGTGAGAAATGGGAGAGGTCGAAAAAATCGAACCACCTATGATTTTTCAGAAGAAGATTTACAGGACTTTATAGAGTTTGAAAAATTATTGTTGGAGGGCAAAAGCAAAGAAAATGCTATTTCTGAAGTATGGGGCAATCTTGCTGAAGAAAAACGTTCTGAGCAAGAAAGTAGAATAACACGATTAACACGTAATTTCAACATTGCAAAAGGAAAAATTAGGGATTTAGAAAAATATAACAAAAACCTACAGAGTGACATTGCTACTCTGCATAATCAAGTAATGGCTCTAACAGAACGAGTTGAAGCTCTCGAAAATAAAGGCTTAAAGAATATATTTAAAAAACGCTAGGAGGTGCTAAAATGGCACAAATCACAATCAATGTAAATAAAATCGCAGACGATATTGTTAAACAAATTCAAAATGCTAAAGAGCTGTATGTCAATGCTGATCCAGTAGAGCGTACAAAATGGAACCCAGATAAAAAAGTAAATGAACCAAACGGCTGGAGAACTGAAGTTCAAATTATGGAGCCTGGCTCTGAATTCTTACGTCAAACTTTCTTTATCAATTCGACTGAAAAGCCAAGAGTTGCTATGAATGATAAGGTTTCTGTTGAGATTACGAACCACGGGGCAATTACAGACCGTAAAGGGGTTATGCTTTGGTACAATGGAACACTTAGAAAGCTAGGCTAATTCTTGTCAGTGGGCGACATCTTAGACAAAAGGGAGCGTTGCCCTAAAGGCATTAAGCTCCCTTTTGTCGTTAAGAGATAAGGCGAACACGACCGACAAGAATTTGACTAGAAAAATGAGAAAAAGAAAGTAAGTTTTACAAAAAGTATACTGTGCAAGTGCAAAAATAAAATGCACTTTGTAATATTACGGGTACTCGGAAACTCCGTCATAGAGTACCCGAAGGGACCGCGAAGCGAAAAAGAAATATTAGTGTAATATTGCACAGTAGTTTAATTTGTGCAAAATGAAAATTTATGAAAATGAACATTCTGAATTGTATTAACAATTAAGAAAGGAGGTTATGTGGCACAGGCGAAAAGATTTAGAACCTATAACGTAACCTTAAATTATGATTATGAAATTCATGATGAACAAGGAAATATAAAGTCAGATATCACACAAGAGCAATGGAAAGAAAAAATAGTTAAGTTAATAGATTTCAATATTTCAGAAAAATCTTGGTGTGCTTATGCTTTCCATGATAAAGATGTTTTATCTGACGGATTACCAAAACCTTTACATGTTCATATCTTAGTTAGCTTTGAAAATGCCAAACCTCAGGCGGCAGTTATGAAGATGTTTAATGTGTCAAGACCAGAAAATTGCCAAAATACGAAGAAAATAGCTAATTCTGCAAGGTATTTAACCCATAGAACAGAACAAGCTATGATAGACGGTAAATATCAGTATGAAGTATCTAGTGTTCATACTATCAATTGTGACTATCTTAAATTGATAAAAGGTAAAGAAAAAACAAACATTCAAAAAGAAGTTGAGGAGTTTGTTGCGGATATTTCTGAACAAATTATGAATGGAGAGTTATATTTATCTAAAATTCGAGAATTATTTTTTAAAGAATTTGATAGAGCTTTAGCGGATAAATTTTATAAAAAATATCGTAGAGAATTTGAAAAAGACTTTCAAGAATATTTACAGCATAAGGGCGAAGAATATAAGGTTAAGGGTAGAGATTTATCAACTGTTTATATTTGGGGGGCTAGTGAGTCGGGAAAAAGTCATTTAGCTAAAAGAATGGGCTTGTTACTCACAGATAGGTTGCACTTGATACCTGCTTCTGGTAAGAATAAAACTTTCGATCCCTCAGGTCTGTATCAAGGCGAAGAAGTTTCTATATTTAATGAAATTTCTGGCAAAGAGTTCAATAATAAAGAATTTTTAGGATTTGCAGACCCTAAAAATTATAGTCCGATTAATTCACGTGGTAAAGATAAGCACTGGTTAGCGAGGTATCTTTTCTTAACGAGTACGGACAGCAGAGAAACATTTATTGATAATCTCATGCCAAATTTTGAACAATCAGAAAGCTTTGAGAATAGACAGATAAAAAGACATGAGATAGCACGACGGGTTCCCTATGAAATACGCTGTGTTTCTCTAGGATATATGAAAACACAGTTTCATTTAGGGATATATGACAGTAAAAATCAAGAAATGTTTTCTATTGGCTCTGTGATTTGTGAAAAAATAGATGATGATGTTGCAATGAAAAAAACAGCATTAGAAATTTTAAAAAAATTTGGATTTGAAGAAAAAAGAAATCGAGGATAAAAAATGAATAAAGAAAAATTTCATAAAAATGAAGTCTTAACACTTGCGGATTGTTTATTTATTAAAAATGGTTGGGTGTCTATGCCTTTGGTAATTGCAGAAAGTATTGCGGATGAAGCTGTAAATAAAGGGTATATTCATGTCTGGCAACATTCTGAATTAAATAAAGAAGTGTTAAGCAATTGGGTAGATGATACTTGTGGAGGAAATGCGGGGAAAATACCGGTTATTGACGCTTTTGACTTTTTGGAAAAAATGGCAAAATTCTCTAAAGAAAAGACTTGGGGTAAATGCGACAATCAAGTCTTTAAGAGTAAAGATGGCGATATGAAAGTTATTTATTAGTGTTATATTGAATTGAGGAAGTAAGTCTATGAATATTATTGCGAAAGAAGATATTATGCAACAGAGAGAGGAGGAGTAAGGTGCAAGTTCCTATAAAGTATATTGTTACAATTTGTCAATGGGAAATTAAAGATAAGTATGAAGTAAAGGTAATTAAAGAAAATTTTACTGTTCGCTTGCTTATTCGTCCGTTAAATCTTGATGTCCCTGCATGGACTTATACTCGAGATTTAGAGGAGCTGGGTCTTACACATACAGAGGTTAAGAATGAGTTGTATTATTTATCGGATATTTTGAGCAATAATGCGACTTTAGTTGACCACATTTATAAGTTTTGTATGCGTACGAAGGCTTCTCTAGGTATGGCTTTTATTGCGTGGCACATGGACGAAATGGAACAAGAGGAGTATATTCGCAAGCTTAGAAAAACTTATGTTTTAGAATTTAAGGAGGAAAGACTATGAATATTATTACAAAAGAAGAAATCATGCAACAAACAGGAATGTCAAAGTCAGTTGCGTCACGTATTATACGTGAGGGCAAATTAGAAATGGTAAAAAGGGGTTATCCATTTTATGCAAATAAACGATTAAATTTTTGCCCTTTGGTTGTCGTAAATGAAATGCTTGGTTTAGAGCTAAAAGGAAGTGAGTACAATGCCCTTAAGAGTGTTTCGTAGAGGTAAGAACTGGGAATACAGATTAAAGGATAGCAAAGGGAATCATGTAGTAAGTAAATCGGGATTTGTGAGTGAAAAAGAAGCAACTTTAGCTGGTAAAGAGGTTGAGTTAGAATATTTGAAAGGTACACGATTTGATAATTCTTCAACTCTTTATGATATTTATAAAAAATGGTATGACCTTGAGATTTTACATTCCACCCGTTCAGAACAGACTAAAATAAAATATAAACGACTTCTCAAAAAAGTTGAAAAATATTTTGGAAGAATGGTCGCAAGTAAAATAAAGTATAGTCAGTATCAGGAAATTATGAATGAAATAGGTAAAACAGTTGGAAAAGACTATTTAATACGTTTAAATTCAAGCATTAGAAGCTCTATACAGCTTGCTAGACGTGATTTGTTGAATATCAATGATTTTACTTTAGGAGTGAAGCTGAATGCACAGAATGCTCCTAAAAAGCCTGAGAATAAATATATTAGCAGTTTATCTGATTATAAAAAAATAATAATCTATCTTAAATCAAGAATGAATTACGAAAAAAGTATTATGCCTTATCTTATATTTATCCTGTTTAAGACAGGGTTAAGAGTAGGAGAAGCCCTAGCTCTTACTTGGGAAGAGGTTGATTTTAAGAAGAGTATTATTAAAACTTTTAAAAGAATTGATAGTGCAAGTCATAGAGATACTGGAAAACCAAAAAATCCTTATTCTGTACGTGAAATTCCTATAAGTGATGATGTCATACGGATATTAAAAAAGCTTTATCAGGAACAAAGTGATAGTAATATATTCTCTCTTTCAAAGGGCTTGCTTTTTTTTGATAAAAGGACAGGTCTTCCTACAAATAATGGGATTAATAAGGCTTTGAAAAAGTATCTTACTGAATTGAATATAAGTCCATTAATCGTTGCGACAGGTTGTAGGCACACTTATGCGTGTGTACTTCTTGCTAAAAAGGTTGATATAGCTGTAGTAGCCAAAAATATGGGACATAAAAATATCCAGCGTATCATAGATACTTATGGGCATGTACTAAAAGAATTACATGAAAAAGAAAACGAAGCTACTAGGAAAGCATTGGAAGATTTTTAATGATTGAATGGCTTGAACAATAGTTTAAGCTATTTTTGTTGTTCTTTGTTAAAATGTATGTATCATAAAATAAAGAAGTTGGACACAAATTCGGCACAATGTTAAAATAAAAAGCTCAACCATAAGGATTGAGCTAATATATATAATGCCACTGAATGGAATCGAACCATCGACCTCCACCTTACCATGGTGTTGCTCTACCGACTGAGCTACAGCGGCTGACTTATTGCTTTCGCCCACTCGGAGAGCAACAGAGGAGGATTTGCTTTCGCAAATCTTTATCTGCCGATTAGAAGCGCTGCTTCTAACTCTACCGACTGAGCTACAGCGGCTAACTTGTTGCTTTACGAATGGGCTGCATCATCAAGCACTAATAATTTTACCAAAAATATGAATAAAAGTCTATAAAAATAGAAGTGAGGACATTAAAATAGCAAAGAAAAAATCAACATTTCTCTGTCAAGAATGTGGCTATAAATCTGTAAAAAAACTAGGACGTTGTCCAAACTGTGGGGCGTGGGGTTCCTTTGTTGAAGAAGTTGAAGTGCAGGAAGTTAAAAATCAGCGCATCAGTCTTACAGGTGAACGCTCAAAACCCATGAAGTTAGATCAAGTTGAACTTTTTGACACACCACGCGTTGAGACAGACCTAGAGGAGTTTAATAGAGTGCTCGGTGGTGGCGTTGTTCCCGGCAGTCTTGTACTTATTGGGGGTGATCCCGGGATTGGTAAGTCCACACTTCTACTCCAAGTATCAACGCAACTTGCTTCTCGAGGAAGAGTGCTCTATGTTAGTGGTGAAGAGTCTGCCCAGCAGATTAAGCTGCGTGCAGAGCGCTTAGGTGATATTGACACTGACTTTTACCTTTATGCAGAAACCAATATGCAAAGTATCCGAAACGAGGTTGAGCGCTTGCAGCCAAACTTTTTGATTGTTGACTCGATTCAAACCATCATGACACCAGAAATTCAAAGTACACAAGGTTCCGTAAGTCAGGTCCGTGAAGTGACCGGAGAACTTATGCAGTTGGCAAAAACTAATGACATTGCGACCTTTATCGTAGGACATGTGACAAAGGAAGGACAGCTTGCAGGACCACGTATGCTGGAGCATATGGTAGATACCGTGCTCTATTTTGAAGGGGAACGTCAAAATACGTTTCGCATATTGCGAGCAGTCAAAAATCGCTTTGGTTCTACCAATGAAATAGGTATCTTTGAGATGCAGGGCAGTGGCTTAGTTGAAGTGACAAATCCGAGTGAGGTTTTCCTAGAAGAACGTTTAGAAGGCTCTACAGGCTCTGCTATCGTCTGTGCTTTGGAGGGAACACGTCCAATCCTAGTTGAAATTCAAGCGCTAACTACACCAACCATGTTTGGTAATGCCAAACGGACAACTTCTGGTTTAGACTTTAACCGCGTGAGCTTGATTATGGCCGTACTTGAAAAACGTGCAGGCTTTCTTTTGCAGCAGCAAGATGCTTATTTGAAATCAGCAGGTGGTGTAAAACTGGATGAACCAGCAATTGACTTGGCAGTTGCAGTAGCTATCGCTTCAAGCTATAAAGAAGCGCCGACAGATGCGCGTGAATGTTTCATCGGAGAAATAGGTTTGACTGGTGAGATACGGCGTGTGACACGCATGGAGCAGCGACTTAATGAGGCAAGTAAATTGGGATTTCAAAAGGTCTATGCACCTAAGAATAGCCTAGCAGGTGTGGATATTCCAGAAAATTTAAAAGTCGTTGGTGTGACAACTCTGTCTGAATGTTTGAAAAAAGTATTTGGTTAAAAGAACTATCTCAATGAGAAGAATAAAATATTAGACTGCAGACAAACAGCCTCAAATTTTGAGGCTGTTTCTTGTGTAGTGAAAATAAACTGATTTTAATCGGAATTTTTCTTTTCTCAATCTTAAAAACAAGACTCCAGTCTATCTCTTTTCCTATATTCAAGCGGTCAAATTTCTGGGATTAAGCCAGGTCAAAAGGTTCGTTTTACGATTCAACAGATCCTTCCAAAAATAGAAATTCTAACCGGAACAATCCACCAAATTGACAGTGCCCCAACTCCATTGAAGAGCGGGAATACTTATAAAGTTTCGGCCTTAGTCACCATTCAAAAGACTTATTTTAACTACTACTTAGATAAAATAAAAGGAGAGTCTTCATAAAGTTGCTTATGTTAAGCAGAATGACACAAATATCCAGAAAATAGTAAAACATAATTTTTTTAATAACTGCAGATAAAAAATTCTAATTTGTCATGTTTTGTCATTCACCACACTCTTGAAAAAGCGCTTACACATCGATACAATGTAAGCAGTTCAAAACTATGGATAAGGGGGGATTAATGTTAAAAAAACAATAGAAATTTTGGAAGATGAAATTTTAAAGGATTTAAAAAGAATTCTTGGAAATACTAATAGCACTAATTTCGAAAAAGAAAAAGTTTCTATTGCAATAAACTTAATGGAAAAGGGCACTCCTATATCTAATGTATTGAGACGTCTTCAAATCACATTTGTTGGCAAAACACAAAGTCCAGAAGTCAAGTCATTTAATAAAAACATTACTCCGTATCTTAGAGACAGCCAAATACTAGGAACGGCTTTCATGGGTTCTGCCCTACCTCTGTAGTTTTTATTTTAAGTAAACTTATAGCCTAATGTAAGAGTGGTTGAGAAAGTCTTATTATAATTAAGTCAAAGTTTTATCATTTTTTGGTCTGGCTATAAACAAAGCCAAATCAACTTTGTCTATAGTCGGATTGTGCATTGGTTATTTTAATTAATTTGAATTTTCTGGAATTAGCAATGCTGTCATTGTCAGATTAATTACAAAGACTTCTAGTAGAAAGTTTTATGGAAAAGAAAAAATTTAAAATTACACTATCATGTGTAATGTTGTTACTTCTTAGCAGTGGTGCTTATGTACATACAACTGCTCAAAATTATCAAGAAAGCATTTATAACCCCCAAGTTAATAATACTCCACACAGCCAAAAATTAGTAGCTTTGGATACTGTCAGTGATGAAAAAAGTGGACCTGTGAAACCAGTTGAAGCTGGGAAAGTGAACGATGACTTTATTAATCGTTTTGATAATGCTGTAAGCTTGAATGAGAAAACTGGAAAATTTGAAATTGATAAATCAAAAATCCCGAACAACGCTTCAGAAGAAGAAATTTCTGCTTTAAATAAAAGGGTTGACACAAGTAATGTATCGTTGAAAAAATCATTGCTTCTACTCCTAAAGAAAACACAGTTCAAAATGAGGACTCTGTAGTTGTTGCAAATGATGAAAAAACAGCTAAAGAGATTCAAGTATCGACCATGGGGAAATATCATGATGGTTCTACTTATTTACATGTTTATTGGTGGGGACTTCGTATTGGTATAAATAAAGCACAGACTCAATATGCAGCCAGTGCTGGATTAGTTATAGCCGGTGTTTATGTTCCTGCTAAAGCTGTTCAAGCCGCGCTAGGTATTTTAGGATTATCAGTAGGAAAATTTATTCCTGGAGGAATTGTATTTAATTCTTCCCCTCAATTTATCCCTGTAGTAGGAAGCGATGCTATTGTATGGGGAGTGGGATGGCAATGAAAGAAAGCAAATATCAAATAGCAATGACAACTTTAGCTATAGTTGGACTAGTTTTTATATTTTTTACTGGGGTTGAAAGCTTTGGTAAATTACTCATAAATATTTTATTGGTTGTTATTCTGATTGTATCAGTTTCAGGACTAATTAAAGATTTTCTAAATAAGAAATAAGTACAAAAAGGACCTAGGGGTGATACAATGTCATTAAGTTAAGAAATAGATTCGACAGTCTAAAACGATAAGATTTTATTATCTTGTCGTTTTTCAGTAGCCTCAAATTTTGAGGTTATTTGTCTACAGTCTGAAATGTTAATTGTAAAAATTAGCATTTTTTGTTTTCTTAAATACTCTTGGGGTTTTCGGACTGTACTTGATCTTTTTTATAAAGTTTTAACTACATAAAGAGATAAACAAGTATCTTATCATGATGTGTGATATAATTGACACAGAACTTTATATTTATCAAAAATTAAGGCTAGAGAATAGAAAGGAAGTCTTATGCGTCGTTGGATAATTCATATTCTGATGGGTATTGTGGGCGCCTCCATAGGCATCACGATCCTTCCATGGGTTTGGCATCTCTTTGGTCAAGATGCCAATGCTTTTAATCAAGAAATTGTAAATGGGTTAATTGGAGCAATTATTTTTGTTATTTTTTCATTTTTTATGTCCAATTTCTTGATGAGGGCTTTGAAAAGGTTAGATCAAAAAATAACCAGAGTTAATCTCTCAAAAATGGTATTTAATTTTATTGGTGCCATCTTAGGTTTGATGGTTGGTGTTCTACTGACAATCCCCTTGTCTTTATTAGGGGTACCTGTACTGAGCAACATTATTTCATTTGTTTTGATTGTTGGCTTACTTTATCTGGGCTACACCGTCTTTGATAAGCGGGGAGACGAAATCTTTAAAATTGTATTTCGTAGAAGAAAAGAAACAGCCCCAGCAGATAAGTCCGCTGAGGCTGATAAAGAGCAAACCTCTCGTTCTTCGATGCTTCTGGATACAAGTTCAGTCATTGATGGGCGAATTTTAGATGTGCTTAAAACGGGATTTATTAGCGATAAGGTCATCGTTCCTAACTTTGTTTTGTTAGAATTACAATTGATTTCAGATAGCGCTGATCCACTTAAACGTGCTAAAGGGCGCCGCGGGTTGGATCTGGTTAATTCATTAAAAGAATTTGACAATGTTGAAATTTCTACTAAAGACTACGAGGATGTTCGTGAGGTTGATACAAAGTTATTGCGTTATGCAAGCGAGATTGGTGCAAAGCTAGTCACAAATGATTTTAACCTCAATAAAGTTGCAGAAATTCAAGGTGTAGTTGTCCTTAATATTAATGATCTAGCAAATGCAGTAAAAACACAGCTTATTGTAGGAGAACAAGTTGAAGTGACTATCATTCGTGAAGGATCAGAACGCCAACAAGGCGTGGCTTATCTTCCTGATGGGACAATGATTGTCATTGAAGATACTGCTAAGATGATTGATAAGAAAGTATTAGTTGAGGTAGCGAAAGTTTTACAAACGAGTGCAGGACGTATGATTTTTGCCGATCTGGTTGACTCTAAATAAGCAAGTGATAATTTGAAGGAAGAAAAATAAGGAAGATATATGTATTTTAAACGCTTTGCACAACTTTTTTTCATTTATCTATTCGCGGCACTTGTTCTGATAGCCATTGTGAGCTCGGACTTCTTAGAAAATAAAAGTTTAACTTTTGCTTTTGCCCTGCTTGTTTCTTATGGTGTGTTGACCTTGCCTTTGGTTCTATTGACTGTTTTAAAAAGTAACAAAAAGGCAACTACCGTTGGCTCCCAGGGTGAAGGCGGAGAAGTACGCCGTATTCTGGGGGCCTTACCAGGTTACCTTGCTTTAAGCTGTCAGACATCAGAAGGGCGACAAGCAACGACGATTATGAGCTTTGTTCAATCTGTTCATGAAGAAAATGTCTGGTATATGGTGGCTGATAAGAAAGCCCACAAGGTTCAGGATATAAAAGAAAATCCTCAGGTTTCCTTTACAACTTGGTTTGATAGCTTGGAAAAAGGTGAGCGTCTGTCTTCCAACCAAATTCATGCAGAAATCGTACAGGGAATAGCTGCAAAAGAACTTGTCAAACATGAAAGTAATATACTTAATCTTCATGAAAATGCGCCAAATATGGCGATTATTAAACTCAGCATCCGTTCTTTACTGCACGAAAATTTTAAAGAAGGTGCCCGAATCATTGATTTTAACTGAAGTTTACGGACTTCTTTTTTTGTTTGGAACTCTAAAAATGTTCATAAGTTTATAGTTGCAATAAAACTTTATAAATGTTATTCTAATTATGAAAGTGGTTACACAATTACTTTTATTAAACTAAGGTTTCAAATAAAAAGGGGGCTATATCCCCCAGAGCATATATCTATATGGAGGATAAATTTATGAAAATAGGTGTTCCAACAGAGATTAAGAAGCATGAATATCGTGTGGGACTTGCACCAGAGTTTGCAGCTGCTTATGTGGCTGCTGGACATGATGTTTACATCCAAAAAGGAGCGGGTGAGGGATCTTCATATCCG
Organism: Lactococcus muris; assembly: GCF_042849115.1. NCBI lineage: Bacteria > Bacillati > Bacillota > Bacilli > Lactobacillales > Streptococcaceae > Lactococcus > Lactococcus muris. The sequence continues at coordinate 26,035 of NZ_BAAFQO010000018.1, forward strand.
GATGAACTCTACACAGCTGTTGGTTGTAAAATCTTGCCGACTGCAGAGGAGATTTATGCAACTGCGGACATGATTATTAAGGTGAAAGAGCCGCTTGAGCCAGAATACGCATTGATGCGTGAGGGACAAATATTTTATACCTATTTCCATCTTGCAGCAGATAAAGCTTTGACTAAGGCAGTCTTGGATAAGAAAATTGTTGCAATTGCCTATGAAACAATTCGTGATCGCAACGGCGCACTTCCAGCTCTTAAGCCAATGTCTGAAATTGCTGGACGTTTGTCCGTTCAAGAAGGTGCGAAGTATCTGGAACGTCCTTTTGGCGGCCGTGGTATTTTGCTTGGGGGTGTAACAGGAGTTCTTCCTGCCAATGTCCTTGTTCTAGGTGGTGCAGGAGTTGTAGGACGTAATGCTGTTGCTATGGCTGTCGGAATGCATGCTAATGTTACAGCAGTTGATGTGAACTTAGATGCTTTGACAGAGCTGGATAAACTATATGAAGGACGTGTAAACACAGTTTACAGTACGGATCATGCAGTAAAAGAGTTGATTTCTAAGGCTGATTTAGTGATTGGGGCTGCGCTTATCCCAGGGGCTGCAACGCCACAGCTTATTCGTCGTGAACATTTGCCGCTGATGAAAAAAGGAGCTGTCATTGTCGACGTAGCGATTGACCAAGGTGGAACTTGTCAAAGTTCTCACGTGACTTATCATGACAACCCTGTTTTTGAAGAAGAAGGTGTTATCCACTATTGTGTAGGAAACATGCCTGGAGCTGTGCCTGTTACTTCAACAGCAGCCTTAAACAATGCGACACTGGCAAATGGTTTGTCTATAGCAAACAAGGGTTATAAAGAAGCACTAAAAGCTAATCCGGGGCTCAAAGAAGGACTTAATGCAGCTTATGGTAAACTGACATGTAAACCTGTAGCTGATTTATACGACATGGTTTATACGGACAGTGATGAAGTAATTAATGGATAAGAAAAGCGCTGCTTAACAACAAGCAGCACTTTTTTATTTTATAGGGGAAGAACCATGTTATACCAGGTTTCTCCCGCAAGTTGTGAGTCAGAAATCCCCTTGGAAACAAATCCATAATGTTCGTAGTAAGGAATGAGATTTTCGACACAAGTAAGGCTGATGCCTTGACGACTTTCTTCGGCTGCAGCTTCCTTCATCAAATCCAGTAAGGAGGTAGCGATACCTAAATCACGGTATTCACTATCTACAGCGAGACTGACGATAATTTGAAAGCGGTCTGTTGGACGACTGGCTTCTGTTTTCTCAAACATATCGTCTGTCAGATAACACTTGTCAGAAGTTGGTCCTACAAGAATACCGACAACCTTGCCTTCTTCATTTCGAGCAACGAAGAATCGCTCAGGAATGACTTGGAGGCGTTCTAACATTGAAGCGCGTGAGAGGACTTCATTTTCTGGGAAAGAGGTCTCCTCGATATGCATCACATCATCAATGTCCGTGATTTTTGCTTTGCCATATGTAATTTTAGTCATATCTTTATTTTAACATGCGCATTAGCACAGAGTCAATGAAGCTAATGTTTCTTTGATTACAGTATGATTTTATAATGACTCACTGTTAGAAACATTGCTCAGAATATGATAAAATAAAAGGGATTGAAACGAACAGGAGAAAACTATGTCTAATAATATTCGTGTGCGTTATGCACCCTCACCAACAGGTCTCTTACACATCGGTAATGCACGTACTGCACTTTTTAACTATCTTTTTGCACGTCACTATGGTGGTGACTTCCTTATCCGCATTGAAGATACTGACCGTGAGCGTCATGTAGAAGATGGTGAACGTTCTCAACTTGAAAACTTGCGTTGGTTGGGGATTGACTGGGATGAAAGCCCAGAAACACATGAAAACTATCGTCAGTCAGAACGTTTGGAACTGTATCAAAAATATATTGATCAACTTTTAAGTGAAGGCAAAGCTTACTATTCTTATAAAACACCTGAAGAGCTTGAAGCGGATCATGAAGCGCAAGAAGCAGCAGGTATTGCGCCGCATTATGTTAATGAGTATGCGGGAATGTCAGAAGCTGAGAAAGAAGCGTATATTGCAGAACGCAAAGCAGCAGGAATTACACCAGTTGTCCGCCTCTCTGTAAATGAAACCGCTGTTTACAAGTGGACAGATATGGTTAAAGGCGATATCGAGTTTGAAGGTGGGAACATCGGTGGTGACTGGGTTATTCAAAAACGCGATGGCTACCCAACTTACAACTTTGCTGTCGTAGTAGACGATCATGACATGCAAATTTCACACGTTATTCGTGGAGATGACCACATTGCGAATACACCGAAACAGTTGATGGTTTATGAAGCTTTAGGATGGGAAGCACCTGTCTTTGGTCACATGACATTGATTATTAACTCTGAAACAGGCAAAAAGTTGTCCAAACGTGATACCAACACGCTTCAATTTATCGAAGATTACCGTAACAAAGGTTTCATGGCAGAGGCTATTTTCAACTTTATCGCTCTCTTAGGCTGGAACCCAGGGGGTGAGCAAGAAAAATTCAGCCCACAGGAGTTGGTGAAACTCTTTGATGAAAAACGTTTGAGTAAATCTCCAGCAGCCTTTGACCAAAAGAAACTGGAGTGGATGGACAACGAATACATCAAGCATGCAGAGTTTGAACCTGTATACGAATTGACAAAACCTTTCCTTGAAGCAGCTGGGCGCTTTGATGCACGTGCGGAAGAACTGGTTAAACTTTACAAACCACAAATGAAATACGCCGAAGAAATTCTGGAGTTAACAGACCTCTTCTTTGGAGAATTCCCAGAACTCACAGACGAAGCCCGCCAAATGATGGATTTAGAAACTTCACCAGTCGTAGTGGCTACTTTCCGTGAAAAACTCGCAGCATTGGAAGATTTTACTGCCGAAAACATCTTCCCACTTTTTAAAGAAACACAAAAAGAAACAGGTGTTAAAGGAAAAAATCTTTGGATGCCGATTCGTATCGCTGCTTCTGGTAGCATGCATGGTCCAGAATTACCTGAAACCATTGCCCTTTTAGGAAAAGAAAAAGTTCTTGAACATATGGCACAATTCTTGTAAAAGAGTGAAAATAAACGCACAAGTCCTTTGTGCGTTTATTATATTTCTGTGGCAGTAATTGCTAAAAAATAAATCACAGTAAAGTTTATAAAAGCTGTCCCAAGACGGCTTTTTTGAGTTGAGATTTAGCGAATGTTTCTAGGAATTGAAGGTTATTTACACAACAATTCTTTTGAGAGTGTGTTAGGGCGGCTTTTTGAGGAAGATGATGACAACTTTTCTTAATTCCTTGGGCGTTTTTATGTAAATTTAATAAGAAGTTTCTTTTTATGTGTTTGCTCGAGAGTTTTGATAAGCTGTTCAAATGCTACAAACTCAAGGTCTTGATTGATGAGTAGACGACCATCCATGACGAGCTTTGCTAAGAGCTTCATCCTGTCTTGCCATTCTTCTGGACTAAGCTGAGCATTCCAATGGCGCAGATGAAAAATACCAGCCTCTATAGGAAGTTTTGCTAATTTGCCCCAATCAACCTGTCTTCCTGAAAGAAGACCAACTGCTTGAAACTTTCCACCCTGTCGGACACAAGCAGCCAAATCTGTCCCCGCTTGCCCACCAACGCAATCAATGGCCGCATCGACTTGTAAACCTATCAAGTCTGTACGTAGTTCGTAGGCACCACGTTCTTTTAAAAGTTTGTGTTTCTCAGGATGTCGTGTAATGGCGATAAGGTCGAATCCCAGTATCTGTGAAAGTTGTGCAAAAAGTTGACCTAGGGAAGAACCAGCAGCATTTACAGCAAGTTTTTGTCCAGGTCTTAATGCGAGTACTTCTGTACACAGAATCCAAGCCGTCAGCGGATTGATATAAAGTTGGCTGGCAGAAAGAGAGTCAAGGCGATCAGGGACAAAAAACGCATGAGTCATGGGGCATTTGACAAATGTCTGCCAGGTTCCTTCCCCCTCCAAAGGTAAAACACGCTTACCTATGAGTTCCTCAGACAGCCCTGTACCGACTCCTACAACAACACCAACCCCCTCATAACCAGCAAACGCAGGTAAATTTATCCGATGCGCATAGGCACCAGTAATAGGGATGAGATCAGAAGGATTGACAGGCGCATAGAGCATCTTTACAAGGAGTTCTTGATCTTGTAAGCTGGGCTGCTGTCTTTCTTGGAATTTTAAAACTTGATGGGGCTGACCAAAGGACTCGTAAATTAATGATTTATACATGGCTTTAATTATAACAAATCCTGTGAAACGTAAATCACTATTTTCAGTTTTTCACAATTAAAAAAGACAGAAAAATTTCACAATTACTTTCATTTATCGAATGTATAAATAAAGAAAAGAATTTGACAAAAACAAAACTTATGTTAAACTTAAGTTATGCAAAACGTAAAATAGGATAGGAATGTGTAAAAAACATTCTTGGAACATTGAAACTATAAAGGAGTCCGTTTTATGAAGAGTAAATTACTTTTGAAAGTAATGAATATAGCTGCGTTGGCTTTACTAGTGATGCAAGTTTTACCTGCCTCCTCTCTTCGAGCTATAGCTGATACCTTAGACCTTGACGAACATTTACCAAGAGTCCACTTAACTGCGGCTGAGTTAGATGATGCGGATAAACCAGAATTTATCCTTCTGAAGGGTGAAGTAAGACAAGGAAAAGAAGCTGAAACAGCAGAAATCACCTTGTCTGGTGTTGATACTGTGCCTACAGAGGAAGAGAACACTCTTGCTGATTTGCCCGAAAGCTCCTATAAGGTTGCTGATAATAAAGTCACTCTGAGTTTGACGAAGGCAAGTACAGGTAATTTCTCATTAAAATTACAAATCGTTAAAGAGAGTATCAAAGATGGTGAGATTCAGGTCACTTTGGGTGAGCAGGTTCTCACAGTACCTTTAAAAGCAGCGGAAAAAGAAGCTGAAGACAAGGCTGAAACAGCAAAGACAGCATCATCCACAGGAGGAAATACTGCACCTAGAACACGTGGCTTAGGTTTGAACTCTATATTGCCTACAGCCACTTATCCATGGTCTGTTGTACCAGGCAGTAAGGCAGCTGACCCTGCAACAGATAATGTAGCCAATGTCTTTTCATCTCTTCCAACGGTAGATGATGGGCGTGTATGGACAGACAAAACGGTATACCGGCTTGGTGGTCCAACAGATTTTGAAGTTACACTTTCAGCCCTGTCACAAAGTGTGCCAACACGGGAAGGTTATCAGATTCCCGCAGACACCGTCTTTACTATTGACGTTTCTGGTTCGATGACCAAAATAGATCCAGGAGCTGGCCGTTCACGTATCGCACTGCTAGTGGATGCTCTGAACGAAGCGATAGGTATTTTACAAGATGCGAACCCGCTTAACCGTGTAGCTGTAGTTGCTTATGGCGGCCGTTCGGGTGGTTATGCCCGTGTCGAAAAGGTTTTAGAACTGGGACGTTATGTACCCAATGCCAGTGGAAACTTCTTTACCTTAGGCTCTAGTGGAGATACGGTTAATGTTAATGCTTCAGCAGGACAAGGAGGTACTAATCCTGTTGCTAACTCTATCCAAGTAGTAGGTTCAACACCAACACAGTGGGGGATTCGTGAATCTGCGCGTATCCTAGAAACTGCTACAGATAAACAGGTTAATGTTCCTGTAACTGATGCTGATGGGCAAGTATTGCCAGAAGAAGCTGAAGTTACACGCCGGCCCAATATGATATTGCTTACTGACGGTGAGCCGACTATGGGGCGTCCGGACTATGCTTTTGATTCTTCTGCCCCTGTCGTTCTAGGTCCAAATGGTAATCGTATAGATAATGTTGCAACGCCAGGTCAAGGTCCATTTTATGGCGATGGCTCTTACGGTGAGCAAGGTCTTGCCGTGATGACAGCTCTGACAGCAGCTTATAGAAAAACGACAGTTTCTGCTTCTTATTTCCCAAATGGGAATGTTGCTGGCGATGAAGGACAACCAGAGGCTGGTGTTGGTTTCTTCACAATCTCTACAGGTGTTCAACCCACAGAATCACAAAGGGAGCTTATCACTGCAACTCTAAATCCGACTCCGACCAATACAGATAAGATCCTCCCCAACATTCGTCACAGCTTCTTAGGGAATAATTCTTCATACCTTCCAGGCCCGACTGTAACAGCGCCGTCAATGACAACCCTACTGAATAACTTTACTAACGGTGCAACGGGTAACTTCTTAGCGCAGTATCGCGCTGGCTTTGGCAATTACCAATGGAATGTTCCTGCAAGTACGGTAAATATTGCGAATACAACTGCAAGTCTAGCAGCGCCAGCTGACATAGCCTATGCCGATAACTTTTTTGAGGCGAGCAATATTGAGGAGCTGCGAGCAGCCTTTCAACAAATCACGAGCAGCATTCAAGAATCAAGTAATAAACCTATCGTTGATATAGGGGGCGAGGGCGACCTAGGTTCTGGCTCTCTTGACTTCTCCGATGTTCTCGGAGATTACATGAGCTTTACTGCTTTGAAGAGTATCAGATTTGCAGATAAAGGAAGCTTTACGCCTTCACAAAGTAGACCAAGCGATTTCAACCGAACTTTGGCTGACTATGTCCGAGGTCAAGGCGGCTCTACTGGAGTAGCTCTGCTTCCTGAAGGACCTGAAGTTACTGCTATCCTTAATAGCTTTGGCAATGGCCGTTTCACTTACTACGCTGACAACTATGGGCACTATGTGGGGATAACAAATCCTGGAAACGCTGCCTTAAAGGTGGAAGTATATCCTTTCCAAGAGGCAATGATAAATAGTGAAGTAACTGGTAGTCAAGAGAGTATCAGCCGTCTCTTCTTTAGCGTAAGCACAGCTCTGGCAGATGTAAACGTGGAGACAGACTATGGTATCGGAGAAACGGGAACACGAAAACTTCTGGAAGCTGACCAGTTTGTACATTGGGGGATTCCAAGCGAACTCTTACCGATGCGTACAGTTAACGAAAACAATGGGAATGTTATCATATCGGGGGACGAAGCGCCGATACAAGTCAAATTTGATGTAGCTTTAGATGAGCCCCGTCTTTTAGAAGCCTTCAGTCAGTCTCCAGAAAGTGTCCCAACACAGTTTTGGTCTAATGATTGGTCAACGCCAACAGTTGAAAATGATTCATTTGCGACTTTTGAACCAAGCACTGCGAATCCTTTCTATCAGAACATTGACGGTAACCGTGTCGTGAACAAAACGAAAAATGAGACAGGTTCCGATGCCTGGGTGAGCACACAGACTATTACTCCAGATCCGACCAGAGCTGCAGGCGATAATATCGTTGTAAATAAGCTAGGAAATAACGGAACATTTGAACTTCAATATAACGGTCAGATCCAGATTCAGAAGGAATTTGTCTTCCAAGATGTGGATGGAACGAACCTCAGTCTTAATGAGCTCCAAGAAGTTCTTGAATCGGGTGAACTAGATATCGCACCGCTTCAGTTTGTCGTTCGAAGCACCGGTCTATTGCAACAAGAGGTTGGAAGGGCTACGGTTGATTTGAATGATCCGGGTATGGTTATGCAAGCCATAGCTGATAACGGCAGAATTACTCTTAATGTTAAAGATGAAAATGGTCAGCCTTTGAACTTGCAACCCGGCACTTACACGGTTACGGAGTCAGGTGGCGATGTGATAAGTAACCCTTCAGATTTTGATTATATTCATGTTCCTGGAGCAACGATGCAGCGCGTTACGGTTCCACCTGGTGGTACAGGGGTTGTGAGTTTTGTCAATATCTATGCACGTGCAGCTGAAACTGAATTGCTCCGTGTTCAGAAAGTCTTCCACGATTTGGACGCGGCAGCTTTGGCTCTCGTTGCAAATACTTTTAAAGTTACAATAACAGCAGAACAGCCTTTTACTGGCAATGATGCAGCGACACTTACTGACCTTGAATTTACTGAAAATGCTGCTGGTCGTTTTGAAAGAACTCTTAATTATGATGAGGCTGTAGCCGGTATGAACTTCTCTGGAATACCAGAGGGGAATTATAAGATTACTGAAACAGGAACAGATGTTGCAGGCTATCGTCATCGACTTGCCCACTGGCGCTATGTCGATCTCTTTAACCCGGCTAATGCTGACGATTCTGGCGAAACAAGCAGTACTTCACAAACAGTAACCGTAGGTCAAAACAGTCAGATTGTCTTCCGTTTCGACAACTACTATGAACCTTTAGGTTCCATTGACTTGACGAAGAACTTTGAAGGGGTGACTCTGAATCAGGTTCCAGAAAACTTCTATATAGAGATTACCAAAGCTGATGACCCTAACTTTGAAGCGATTGAGATTGACCGTGAAGACTTGACAGGTTTGAGCACGAATCAGAAAATTTCAGATCTTCTTCCTGGGGAATACACAATCACAGAGTACAACTATGAGATTGGTAACCGAGACTTTGAAGGAAATGCTCAGATAGAAAGAGACTTGCAAACGACGCCACAAGGTCAACAACCGATTTACAAGGTAACTATTCCGGGTCTTATCGGAAATAACGATGTAACAGTCAATATCTACAATCGTTATCTCCAAGGTGCAGAAATCTTGCCACCAACTCCAGTTTATCCCGTTCAACTGAAAAAAGTTGACCAACATAATCAAGGTGTTGCCGGTGCAGTCTTTAGACTTGAAAAACGCAACCCTCAGACCAATCAATGGCAAACCTATGTTAACAATTTAACTTCTAACAATGAAGGCCTAGTTAATACAGCTGTGGGAGAACCAGGAGACTATCGTTTCGTCGAAACTCAGGCACCTCCAGGTTTTGAAATGGCTGAAAATCCTATAAGCGAAGTCAAAACGATTGTTGACGGAGGTGTAGGAACAAATGACAATCCCGTTTATTTTGGCGAGATCGAAAACCATATGAGAACAATCATTCAGCTGAAAAAAGTGGATGAGAATGGAAATCCACTAGCAGGTGCAGTATTCAAGGTAGAATTCCTCAACAATGGAACTTGGGAAACGCTTGCTACAGGTTTGACTTCTACGGCAGATGGTTTCGTAAGGCTTGATGTAGAAAATGATGGGCGTTACCGCTTTATTGAAACTCAGGCCCCAACTAACTATGTCCTTAATACAACACCAAAAGAAGTGACGATAACTGCAGGTGAACGCCCAATATTTGAAGCCGGAACTTTGGAGAATAAGCGTGTAGAGGGACCACAGGTGCAGAACAATGCACTCCAACTTCTGAAAGTTGATGAGCAGGATAATCCACTAGCAGGTGCGAAATTTAAGGTAGAAACCTACAATACAGAAACCCAAGCTTGGGATATATTGACTGAAAATCTACAGTCTAATGCTGATGGCCGAGTAACCATAAGTGTGCCTGGACCAGGGCGCTATCGTTTTATTGAAACTCAGGCCCCAGACGGTTATATCCTAGATGAAACACCAAGGGAGATAACTGTAAGAGAGGATGTATCCGGAGTGATTGATGCAGGGAAACTAGTAAATAAACCAAGACCTCATCTTCCGATTGTCGGAGAAAGCCTAGGACTATGGCTCCTTAGTTTAGGACTAGTCTTCCTTTTAGGCACGAGTCTTCTACTCTTCAAGAAGAAGAAAAAGAGTAACCACTAAAAAAATAAAAATGCCTGTCTTATTAGAAGGCAATAGCACAGTGCACTTTAGAGACACACTCTAGATAGACAGCTCCGAATTTTGGAGCTGTTTTCTTCATCAGATAAGGAAGTGAAATTTACAGATAGGATAAACTTTCCTTGAGTATTTTAAAATCATCTTAAAACTGTGCTCAGGATGAAGGTTCATACCAGCAAAGCTATCTATTTTCCATGAAAAAACTCCGATGTTTTATTTAAACATCGGAGTTTTAATGATGGCCTTCTTTTACTTAAAGACATACTGGTTCATGATGCTGTACTTTTAGGATAATTTTTAGACAGCACATAAAATATAATGATAAACAGGACATAGTACAAAGCTGGTATTGGTGAAGCCATCCCTAACACAAAAGTCATGATAAACAGTAGCGGAAGGTACAGTAGCCCGAGTAAGCTTCCAGCAGCATAGTACAATATCTTATTCTTTGGAAATAAAAGTCTTGCAGCTATTAATATCACAGGTAGGAGTGAGAGGTACTCTGTACCTGGCATTAATACTGCTTGGGCAAGACCTAAAGTGAGAAAGACTCCAGCTATGCTAATGGCAAATGTTTCATACTGTATAAAACGAGCCAGTCTTTTGAGATAAAAATAGGAGGCAAGAGGGAGAAGAACTGCCAGCAAAAGACCACTAATGATTAAATAGGGGTGATGATCCACTGTCCTAAAGAAGAGCATAAAAGTACCCACGGAAATTCCAGCATAGAGTATCAACAGCAGCACGACCCCAGCAATGGAAGTGAAAATTCCTTTTAGACTGATTTGCAGTTCTTGACGTTTGAGCAGGATTAAGCCGATAAGAGAAACTATCGCGAGGAGAGAAATTAGACTTCTTACAACTCCGCCATATTGGATGAAAACATGGTAAGCCAGCATAAAGTGAGTGGTAGGTGCTTCAGCTTCAAAATCCTCTGCCCACTCTGTTTGCGAAACTTGTTCCATGAGTCTAGACATGACATCTATAGAGTGTGTAACAGTTCCAGGAGAGAGGTTTTCGATAACATCGCTGGGAACGTGGTAGTGCCATGGTCTAGTAAAGTTGACAAGCGACATGGCAGGTATGTCAGCTTTTGCAAAAAATCTTTCATCCAGAGGGTGCGCATCAGCTAGGATAGAAAAACCTGTAGGGTTAGAGACTGCCTTGAAAAATTGATTGGAAAACTCATTGGCACCGCCTATAGGAAGGATTGGCCCATTACCTACGACATCAAAATTTAAAGCAAAAATAGTATTTTCTAACAAATCAGGATGTTCTTTGACAAACTGTCCTGCACCAAAGCCGAACTCATGACCATCAGAGAAAAGGACTTGTATCCCGACTTCAGGTTTTTCTCCCCGCTGATGAAAATCAATAAATGATTCCAACAGAGCTGCTACAGAAGTAGCATTGTCAGCCGCTCCTGGACTATCTGGGAAACTGTCATAATGTGCATTAAAAATCACAAATTTGTCGGAAGTGCCCGGAATGTAAGAATAGATATTCCGCGTAGAGGTTGATTCGATCACGTCAGGGGAAAAACCTAGATTCTCCACCCAAAGTTTTAACCTGTCTGCACCTAAGATGCTATCTTCTGGAACCAAGTCATGTTCGGTCACCATTACAGGCAACCCTGCATCTTCCAAGCGCTGAACAATATGATTTTCTGTACGTCTTAGATGTTCTGGCGAAAAAATCATCCGTGGTTCAGTTGACATAAACTCCACAGTGTCCCATGCAGCTGAGGTCAGAGGCGAATCTGGCGCTCTTGGTGTAATAAAAGCTGTGAGAGAAAGCGCTGCAAGAAGCAGCATGAGGGCAGGGCGCAGCATATGTTTTAGTTTTTTCATTTTTACAGTCCTACTTTCGGTTATTTTTTTTCTATAAATGGTGTTTTATGTGTGTACAGTAAAGAGAGGAATAGCTGGTCAAGTTTTAACTGGATAAAAAGTTCAGGTTTCATTTTCGATTTTTTGACATTTCTCCTCAAATTCTTCCTGACTTAAGATTCCCTTATCTAACAAAGCATGTAACATGGCTATACTGTCTTCGGGACGATTAACAGTATCTCGGTCTGCTTTTTCTTTTTTAGACTTGAAGTAGTCCTTGACATTCAAAGCAATCATAATAACAATGTAGCCCAGAGTTCCATCAACAAGTGTTCCCATCCAAAGGCTTCTATCATAGCCTTGCCAAGCAAAAAGCATTAAAAATAGTAAAACAGCAATCATAGAGAGATAGCCCGATACATAGTACATAATGTGTTGTTTCAACGTTTCTTTTTGACTTTTTTTGTTAAAAATAATTTTTTCAAAATAATAAAATAGAATAACACCGATGATAAGTAACAGATCTCGACTTATAAAGCGCTCCAAAAATTTTTGGGCAGTGCTACTCAAGTCAAGTCCATTCATAGTCGTGACAGTTTCATACCAGTACATGATTTTAGAAATAGCCAGGTAAGTGAATAAGATTTTAGTGATGGGGAGTTGCTTCTTTTTTATCTTTTTCATAAGTGTCTCCTCCGTAATGCAGGTTGCTTTCACTTTTGTTGTTTTTAGTCTCCTCTAATGCAAGAGCTTCAATATAAAAATTTTGAAAAAGTCTGTAGGAGACTGTCTGACATGTGTTTTTCTTCCTACATTCTAGCCATTTTGACTGTCTGAATATTTTTCTTGATTGGAGTAAGTGTTTGATTGCAATATAATGATATATTTATAACTATTTTATAACATTTCTGTGACGTTTCAAACCGATATAGACAAGTGACTGTGACATTTATCTTCTTGTCTGGGGTTAAAAATTTTATTCAGACAAAAAAGCCTTGCTTATTTCAGCAAAGGCTTTGTTTTATAAATTTATTTAGAAGAGATAGGGAAAATAATCTTAGAAGAACCAAGGTCAACTTCATAGGTCAACTCGCGATTGTCGCGGACAGTGTGCTCAAAGTCAGTACTATAAAGCAAGAGACGAAGTTTATCCCCTTTTTCGAGTTGATAGATTGTTGGTTGTAGCGTAAGACTGAAAGTCATCCATTCATTTTCGGGTATGGAGCTAACAGTGAGGAGTTCTTCGCGGTTTTGCAGGTTGAGGAAACCTTTTGTTACAAGTTGATAAGGACTATCTGTCAAAGGAATTTCCATCAGATTTTCTAGCATAAAATTCCTGCCGCGGTCTAAGGCTTTCAAGTCCAAGTTTTGGGCTTGGTCGGACAGGCGTTTTTTTGAACCGAAGTCAAGAAGTTGTGCCGAAAGAATTGCCTTATTGTCGTTAACTTTTACTTTAAGGTCCAGTTGAATCTGTCCGTTAAGCAGCATAGCTTCAGAAAGCTCTAAATCTACAAGAGCAGCTTGGGCCTTGCCTTCAAACAAGTCCTTCTTGAAGTTTTGGAAGTTTTTGCTGTAAGCATCGAAAGTCTTTTCATCATAATGATTTTCAAACTTTAGGATAGAAGCAGCTGTTTTCCCCAGTGGCAATGTTACCGTTTCTTTTTCGCCCCAGTCTTGGAGACCAGTCCAGCTCTGTGCTTTGCCATTTTCTTGCAAGATAACTGGTGGTAAATCTATAGTCAGTGCTCTGTTCAGGAGTTTTGCGGTGAAATAGCTGTTTATAGCTTCACTAAAGTCAATAGATTGCCAGTTATTCATATAAATATGGGCTCCGCGATGTAAGAAAGCATGTTTAGTTACATCTTTAGGAAGCACCTGCCAAAAATGGTAGGCGTGATCAGGTGTTACATTCCAGTCCTGCAAACCATGAACAATCAGCACGTCTGCCTTGGTATTTTCAGCATGTGGCAAGTAGTTGCGGTCGTGCCAATATTGGTTATAGTCTCCTGTCGTACGGTCAAGTGCTTCAAGCATCTGTGAAAGCTGCTTTTCATATTGCGCATTGGCAGCAAGAAAGTCAGCGCCCTGAAGATTACGTGAATAAGTAAGGGCCGCTAAGACATCCAGGTCTTCGCCAGGGTATCCGCCGGGTGAGCGAACTAGACCATTTTCACGATAATAGTTGTACCAAGAGGTGATACCGGCTTCTGCCACGATGACTTCTAAACCATCAATACCTGTGGTCGCGGCACCGTATGCCATTGTTCCCAGATAAGATTTTCCAGTCATGGCCACCTTGCCATTGGCCCAGTCAGCGGCAACTTCCTGTGCTCTATCACGTGAGATGAAGGCACGAGTGCGGCCGTTTAGCCAGTCGATGACCGCTGTCATGCTATAAATCTGCTGGTAGTCACCAGAAGTTTGAAAGCCATTAGAGTCCATTGTACCAACACCTGCTACATAAATAGAGGCGAAACCACGTGCTAAGAAATAGTCATTAAGTGAGTAAGTCCAACCATGTGTAAATTTTTGTGTCAAGGCTTCTGTTTGAGCTTTCGGAGTTACTTCTTGTTCATAGTTAGGAAGGGTGGGGAGTTGAGTTTCAACACTAATGTTGCCAGAAGGCTTCTCATCCAAGGGGACATTCATGTCATGCAACTGCTTGTCATTAGCAATTTCATTTATTCCTAAGTGATAAGGGCTGGCGGTCATAACAGCGGGAAGCTTGCCTTCAAATGTCGGGCGGATAATTTGAACCTTAATCAAGTCAAATTTTCCCGTATTATAAGTATCAACCTTTGACTCTACCCAAACTGTTTCACGAATCAATTGTGCAGTATCAAAGGTTGCGAGAGACTTGTCATTGAAAAAATGATAAGTGTTACTTAGGGGAAGAAGACCTTCGGACACCCAGTTTTCAACAAGTGTCATACCATTTTTACATCGGCTGCACAGAAGAAGATAAAGTGCTCGGATAAGGGTTTCACTGTCGAGATTCTCCTCGTCCAGCATAGGGATATTTATTGATTTTGCAAATTTTTCTGCTTGGTCTACCTGAAATTCAAAATGAGGAACAAAGCCAAGCAACTGTAAACTGATGGTCCAAAAGATATCCCATGTCAGTTCTTGATCAGAAGCAAGAAAATCTTGGAAAGAGTTTGTAGATGTTGCTTGGAGTCCCTCGCTTTCCACAGGAGAAACAGTCAAAAAGTCTTTGAGTATTTTCTTTTCTTCCCAGAAAACAGACCAGGTAAAGCCAAGGTGGTCCAGTTCGAGCAACTGTTCATCAAATGTTTTTTCAACGATAGAAAAGTGATTAAATTTCATGCAGTATCTTCCTTTCGGTACATCATCTACAGCCTATTATAACAGAAAAGCAGCTCGCCTGCTTTTCACCAATCGAATATTGTCTAATAAGAAGCTTGGTCAATCTTTATAGAGGCTGACGTTTATCGTGAGCAGCTTTGGGTGCGATGATGACAATAGCTTTTAACATGCCATTAATAATGCGTATAGAGAATGGGCAAAGTAGGAAAAGGCTGCTTTTTATAACCGATTTCTCCAAGAATAGCAATGTAACAAAACATTATGATAACATTTCATAAATATTAAATAACATGTTAAAATATGATGAGAGATACCATTGTATTTGGAGAAACACCCCCAATGACTTATAATCAGGCAACACAACACAACACAACACAACACAACACAACACAACACATAAACAGGCGGTAGATTCCCCTTCTTTTTCGTATGCACCAAAACGTTCCGGATAACTGGGACGTTTTTTGCCCTGCACTAAAGCTAAAAAATAATCGTTTTTGACTTCAAAGTCATAAAACTTCTCATATCCATAAAATTTGAAATATAAGGAAGAAATAAAATGCACGCAACAAACAGAAACAGGAAAAAACTAGGAATCCTTTTAGCCATATTGTCAGTCCTGCTGCTCATCTCAGGGACCTTCGCTTGGTTCTCCTTCACACAGAGAGCTATCAATGACCGCAGTGTCAGTGTCAACTTTGAAGAAGTTGGCCGCCTGCACGACTACTTTGACCGCGCCTCAGGCAACAAGGACGTCTTCGCCGAGAACTTTGGCGATGCTCCTATCTTGGTGCGCGTAAAACTCCTCGAATACATGGAAATCAATGGCGAGTCCTTAGTCCAAGCCGACCCACAAGAGGTGGCAGAGGGCAACGCAGTCCAACCCATCAAGGAAGACACCGGGACATGGACCCCTTGGACACCAGAAGCCTCAGGCAACACAGTCGACCAACGTGTCGGACCGGGCGCTGTCTTCAATGCCCGTGCCCGCTGGACTGTCGGTTGGCAGCCCCGCGCAGCCACAGACGGCTCAGGTCAGCTGAATGCCCCTTACTTCATGCCGACCTTTAACCGT
>NZ_BAAFQO010000019.1:0-41920 GCF_042849115.1 Lactococcus muris
GATTTCATCTTTTGGTACAATTATGACCGTCCACAAGAAAAATTAAAAGGCATGACACCAATGGAATATCGGAGTGCATACCTTATTGAACATCATAACTAAGTAGGTTTTTCTACTTGTCTATTTTATTGGGGCTTGACATATCAGGCAGTTTTTTCAATATGACGAAGGTAATTTTGAATAATAAGGTGAGAATAGCTCTCGATATGTAAACATTCATTTTCTGTGTAAACTAAGGTTGCTGGAATTTGAGTGAAATTATTTTTATAAAATTCTTGCGCATTTTTTATCATTTGCTTTTTGGCAAAATGGCGATGAGCCACAAAGTCAGCGGTGGTTAAGTTTATTTCTAACAATATCTCGTGACGCATCTGATTGTTGTAGTCGAGAACAGTTAGATTTTCTAACCTTTCTTGCAAGGCCAGGATAAACTTTCGTCCATATTTTCGTCCGTGCAGATTTATCGTTAAAAAGTCTGAAGAAATCTTTTGAAGGCGGTCGAAGCTGGCATTGAGATGCTCAATATTTTTAGGCAGATTACTGCTGTCACGTAGTTCTTTAGCTGCTGCAAGTGTAGCCAGAGGATAGAGATACCAGTTGTGAGAGTCAAATTCAGAGAATTTGTTAAGAATTGGGGTGAAAAAATGATGGATGTCATACATAAGTGTTATATTTTTCCTTATTAAGTCTGTTATAATTATTTTTTATCTGTTGGTATATCTATGAAATATAGTTTATCAAATTTTAGATAGCAGACCAAATTATATGCAAAAAGTGCTAAATAAGCACTTTTTACTGTTGATTCATATGGCGTAAACAGTCCAGAAAACGCACGACTTTGGACTTTGAAAAACGAAATTCAATGTGATTTTTTTTCAAAAAAGCTAAAAAATCCTTTTTTCCCTGTTCACTGTCTGTTACTTCTAATTCTAGCTCGTAATCCGTATGCCCAAGATAGTCATTTTTGTCAAGAGCTGCTAGACCAATAGGAAGACGCTGTTCATAGCGAATAGTTGTTAAGCTCCCCACCAAGGTGATACTTTCTAAATCAACACCTCTCTCTTTCAAAATATCGCAGATTTCACTGAGGTCAGTTTTACCACAGGTGACGCTTTTTTGAGAGATAAGGTATTGTGCCTCTTCAAGCGTAAGCTCTATGTTATGCTCAATATTGCCTACCTGTTGAGGGACCTTAAGCGTCATTTCCGCTGAACGGTCAAAGGTACGTATACGTAGGGCTAACTTTTTCTTCCGAAGTGTAAAATCTTGGGAGTCAAGATAGTGATTTGTCTGTCGAACCGGAGTGACATGAGAAAAGAGGGTTTTCAAGCGGTCATACTCCGGCATGGAGAGCATCGTTTTATGCTCGATTTCTAAATTTGTTGACATTTTTATAAAAGATGCTCTATTTAGATTACTCTTTGCAAGATCTCCAAGAGAGACATCCTCCCTTCTGGTTAGAATGATAAATGATTTATTATTTAAAAGTATATCAAAAGCCCGTATCTAAGTAAAGTCACAAAGAAACTGGACCTCCTATTTCTAAGGTCTATGGTACATTTGTGACCGCTTTTTCCCACTCTAAATTATGTAAAGTTGTCTAGTTAATATAGGGGAGATATGGTATAATTTAGGAGGACTGTAATAAAATGCAAAGGAGAATTGACCAAAGGTTAATTTGGATAAGCTTATGACTGAAAGTACAGCAGCCGAATTTGATTGGGAAGAATTTCTTGATCCCTATGTTCAAACGGTCGGAGAATTAAAAATCAAACTCCGTGGCGTGCGCAAGCAATTTTTGAAGAAAAAACTCTACTCACCGATAGAATTCGTTACTGGTCGTGTAAAGCGCCGAGACTCGATTCGTAAGAAGGCTGTGATGAGGGGCTATACACTGGAAACGATTCAAGAGATGGAAGACATCGCTGGTGTTCGCGTTATGGTGCAGTTTGTTGATGATGTTTGGGATGTTTTGGAGCTCTTAAGAAAGCGTAAAGACCTAAAAATCGTTGAGGAGCGTGATTATATACACAATCAAAAAGTGAGTGGATATCGTTCATATCATGTTGTGATTGAGTATCCAATTGATACTATTGAAGGCTCACGGGTCGTTCTTGCAGAAATTCAAATCCGGACATTGGCAATGAATTTTTGGGCAACGATTGAACATTCCCTAAGTTATAAATATGGCGGGGTTATTCCGGAGGAAGTCCGAGAACGTTTGACTACTGCAGCACATATGGCAGCACAGCTTGATATGGAAATGGGAGCCATTCGAGAAGATATTCAGGAAGCACAATTGCTTTTTGATGATCCTCAAGCAAGGCTGGATTATAAAAAGGAAAACGGGGAAGACAATGAGCTCTGGTAAAAAAATCTGGTTGGTAGGGAACTCAAGTGAAAAATCACAGGAAACGCTGTTAGAGTTAACAGCGCTTTTGCAAGCTAAAAATTTTCAATTTGAGGAAGAAGATCCAGAAGTAGTTATCTCTGTAGGGGGGGATGGTACCTTACTCAAAGCCATGCATCTCTATGAGAATAAACTGGATAAGCTTCGTTTTCTAGGCGTTCATACGGGACATTTGGGTTTTTATACCGACTTCATGGATACTGATTTAGATAAGGTGATTGTGGCATTAGAATCAGAAGTAGCTCAACATGCTGTACATTATCCCCTTCTCCGTATTTTGGTGAAGTTCCAGGATGGTTCTGAAAAACTGCATTATGCGCTTAATGAGTCAACCATTCGCCGCACATCTAAGACTTTAGTGGCGGACATCAAAATATCTGATTTTCTTTTTGAGAAGTTCCGTGGTGATGGTCTTTCTGTGTCCACACCTACGGGATCAACAGCCTATAATAAGTCTATAGGAGGCGCTGTTTTGCATCCCCACGTGGAAGCCATGCAAATGGCTGAGATAGCCAGCCTTAATAATATTGTTTACCGAACATTAGGTGCACCGATGGTGGTTGCTAAAAAAGACACGATTATCATTTGTCCGGAAGATGTTGAGGACTATAGTGTCACTGTCGATCAGCTGAGTTTTAATTATGAAAAGATTGAAGCTATCGAATACAGTATGGACGGCAAAACGATTGCTTTTGCTAACTGTGCCCACACAAGTTTTTGGGAACGTGTGCGAAACGCATTTATTGGAGAAGTTGAGTAAGGGTATGAAGTGCTTGATGTATGAAAGCGATTTTTGACGACATTGGCTATTTTGAGAGATTTTGAGCTGTTTTTTTAGAGCAAAATAGCACAAGGAAGCTTTCTCGTTTTCATTCATTATTTCATGTGCTTGTCTTATTTTTGATTAAAACATATTTACTCATACGAAACAAATGTGATATAATAAAATCCTGTTCTAGGCAAACTCCGACATGTGTTGGAGTTTTTAGATGTCGAAAAGTAAGACTTAATCTGCTAGAAGGAAGCATACAAATGTTTGATCAGGAACAGACTTAAGAGGAGAAGTTAAGGCAGTGGAATTTTCGTTTACAAATACAATTGATGGGAACACGGTAAAAACTTTACTGAAGCAGCATGGTGTTTCCAAGCGCTTTCTTTCACATGTCAAGTTTGATGGTGGCAAGATTTTGGTGAATGGTATGGAGCGCAACGTTCTCTTTCCTTTGCAAGTCGATGATGTTGTGACGATTATAACACCGGTAGAACAAGGAACAGACCTGCTGATTCCCGAGGATATTGACCCAGAGGTGGTTTTTGAAGATGAACATTATTTGATTGTCAATAAGCCGGCAGGACGGACGTCAATTACGGGACGTTTGCATCCGACAGGCGCCATGTCTAATCTGGTCAAAGGCTATATTGTCCGTAAAAAATATGAAGATCAAACAGTGCATATCATCACGCGCTTGGATCGCGATACGAGCGGTTTGATGCTTTTTGCTAAGCACAGTCTGGCCCATTCTTTAATTGTGCATCCAAAGTACAAAGAGAGCGTGACAAAACGATATTATGCCATTATTTATGCGGATGAAAAATTACCAAAATCTGGCGAGATTAATCTGCCTATTGGTCGAGTAGAATCTTCAATCATCGAGCGGCGCGTGAGTCCTGATGGAAAGGAAGCGCGGACAAGCTATGAAGTTGTGGCGGAAAAAAATGGTCTGATGCAACTGGATGTTGTTTTACATACAGGTCGGACCCATCAAATCCGTGTTCATTTTTCACATCTGGGACATATTCTTGTAGGAGACGAACTTTACGGTGGCAACCATGAGTTAATAGATCGTCAAGCACTTCATTGTCATCATTTACAATTTGTACATCCTTTTACAAATGAATTAATCGATATTGAGCTAGAGATGCCAGAAGATATGCAAAGATTGATGGGTTAAGATGCTCCTATCATTGTTCCTATTTCGTGAGCTGCCCGCGCAAGAAGAGAAGGATAATAATGTTTGCCGGTAACACGGTTACTCCCCCTTGTATTTACAATGCCGATGCGGAGATATTGAATAATAAGAAAAGACCTCCAAATGTTAAATTTTTAACTCTAACTTTTGGGGGCACTATATTTAGCAGATTGATGGCGGCTACTTATCAATTGTTGGACTGTCATTTTTCATGTAGCTACAAAGAGCTTGTTAGCGCTAAGCTCTTTTTTATTCCTTAACCTTATGTGATAGGAGGACAAGGGGGGAACTATTTGCTTATCTTGTCAGCCTATAAAAAAATCTCTTGTATTTGAACAAGAGTTTTTTTATGTGTTAGGTGTTAGAAATCCCAGCCCTTGATAATTTTCACACCTGTAATTTTTTCAGGATTAACAGGTGAAGATTCTTCTTGAGGGTTATTTGGGTTTGTTGTCACTTTACCTGCAGCAATCTTATCTACAACATCCATGCCAGAGATAACTTGACCGAAGACAGTGTATTGTCCGTCAAGGAAAGGAGCTCCACCTTGTTTGTAGGCTTCGATAATCTTCTCAGGGTATTTTTCTGTTGTCAAGCCTTGATCCGCAGCTTTAGGATTCTGAACAATGAAGAATTGTGAGCTACTTGTTTCTCCCGGACCACTGTTAGCAAGTGATACTGCACCACGAATATTATAAAGCTGGTTAGAGATTTCAGTAGCAAAGGGCTTGTTATTATTCACAACCGACTTGCTGCCTGTTCCTTTGTTGCTAGGGTCGCCTGTCTGAATCATAAAGTTGTTAATCACTCGGAAAAACTCGTTGTCCTTATAGTAGCCCTCTTTAGCTAAAGCCAAGAAGTTTTCCACAGCCATCGGCGCAAGTTTAGGGAAGAGTTTAATGTTGATATTTCCTGCTGTAGTTTGGATTTGAACCTCAGCTTCGTCTTGCCCAACCTCAGTAGATAGCTGCGGGAGTGCTACACTTTGCAGGTCGTCTTTTGCATCAGTTGTGCTGCCGGAGTTGTTTGCAAAGTAAATTAGGCTGCCGACAATAACAACGACAAGGACTAAGAGTCCTCCAAAAATGATATTCGTATTTTTTTTCTTTTCCATTTCTATATTTTAACATAAATATTCCTCAGACTAAACGACTATGAAAAGTTTATTCTTGCAAAATTTTGAATAAAGGAATATACTAAATAAAAATATCAGGAAGGAGAATCATATATGTCTAAGTTTGACCGACAAGCTCAACATCATCATGTGCATAGATAGGAGTTGTGTCATACTTTTGGTATAGATGCAGCTTTAGAGTACGCTCGAAAGACATCTATGCCGGTGATTCTCAAAAAGACCGGATAGTTTGACTATTTGGTCTTTTCTTTTGGGCAAAATTATGCTGTAAGTGAACAAAAAGTTTTAGAGAAAGAAAAAAATATGAAAAATGAAAATCAAATAAAACGCGATTTAAAGCAGAGGCACATCACGATGATTGCCTTGGGTGGCACAATTGGTACGGGGCTCTTTCTGACTTCAGGAGCAACCATCAGCCAGGCAGGTCCTTTTGGAGCGGTAGCGGCTTACATTTTGGTTGGGATAATGGTTTATTTTGTGATGACTTCCTTAGGAGAGATGGCAACATATTTGCCAACATCAGGATCTTTTACAGATTATGGTTCACGGTTTGTTGATCCAGCTTTTGGCTTTGCTCTGGGCTGGAATTACTGGCTAAATGGAACCATCACCATTGCCGTTGACTTGACGACAGCAGGATTGATTACCCAATTTTGGTTGCCGCATGTCCCTACTTGGATTTTTTCAGGTCTGGCTGCTGTGCTTATTTTCGCGATCAATATTATGGCAGTCCGGGCCTTTGGAGAAACAGAATACTGGCTGTCTATTATCAAGCTGGTCACAATCCTTGTTTTTCTCGTGGTTGGGCTTTTGACAATTATCGGTATTTTTGGAAATCATATTAACGTTGTGGAAAATCTTACTGCTGAAAATCATGGCTTTGCAGGAGGTATCACGGGATTTGTGGGCGTTTTACTTATCGCAGGCTTTTCCTTCCAAGGCACAGAGTTGTTGGGGGTTACAGCAGGTGAAACAGAAAATCCTGAAAAGAGTATTCCTAAAGCGATGAACTCTATTTTCTGGCGCATCCTTCTTTTCTACATTTTTACAATCATTATTATTGCAGCGCTCATTAACTATCAAGATCCACGATTGTTGAATTCTGATTCGACAGCTGTGATGAGTCCCTTTACCATTGTTTTTAAAAACATTGGTCTGGCTGTTGCGGCCAGTGTGATGAATGCTGTTATCCTAACCTCTGTCATTTCATCAGCAAACTCTGTCATGTACGCTTCGACACGTATTCTTTATTCTTTGGGAAAAAAAGAAGGTGCACCAAAACACTTCTCCAAAATAGCCAGAAACGGTATACCTATAAACGCCTTGTTGGCAACTACAGCTGTATGTGTGATTGCTTTTTTAACAGGGATTTTTGGGACGCAAATTTATCTTCTACTGGTTGATTTATCAAGTTTGACAGGATTTATCGCTTGGGTAGGAATTTCTCTTAGCCATATACGCTTTCGTCGTGCTTTCCTAGTACAAGGGAGGGATCTAAAGACGCTTCCTTATCAAGCCAAATGGTTTCCCTTTGGTCCCATTATATCCCTAATAATGACAGTGGCAATTGTGATTAATCTTAATCCAGCATTACTTTTCAGCAGTCACTGGGGAGAAGGTTTAGCCCTATACGCCGCGATTCCTTTGTTTTTAGCACTCTATTTCGGCTATAAATGGAAATATCATACAAAGTTAGTTCCACTCAAAGCAGTAGATTTGCGGCGTGAGAAATGATAGAATGATAGAATGAAGAAAATCAAAACCTATCTCCTCATCCCTTTACTCCTCTTACTTATCTTTATGAGCCTAACAGCCTATGGCCTTAGCCAAAAGGAAAATACATGGGAAAAAGTTGAAGAAAGTAAGACAATCACCATTGGTTACGAAGCAGACTTTGCACCCTTAAGCTCATCTCAGGAAAAGCAAAAACCTACAGGCTTCAATGTAGCTTTGGCTGAGGCTATCTTTGATTCTTACGATATTCGGATTAGGTGGAGAGCTTTGGACTGGTCTTCCAAGGAGAAGGCTTTAAGAGAGGGAGAAGTGGACCTAATCTGGGGACCCTATATCGTAAACAAGGCACATAAAAAAGATATGTTATTTAGTCAAACCTATCTTACTTCAAGAACTGTGTTACTTGTACCAAGGGAGGCGAATATTTATAATATCGGCGACATGCATGATTTACTTGTCGGAGGACAGAAAGCTTCTGTAGAGTACGAAATATTTGGTAAGTATCCCCATGTCTTAAAAAATATTGTAAAAGAAAATCTGATGTTTTTATATGATAAACCCAGTGAAGCAGTGGCAGCCTTGCAAGAGGGGAAAGTTGAAGCCCTTCTCTTGGACGAACATTATGCAAAGACTTACCTCAAGGAAAAGCAGCTTAATGCTGTATTTAACATTCTCAACACGCCATACCCCCAAGAAAATTATGTTGTCGCAGCTCGTAAGGGAGATAAAGAGCTGATCAGTAAAGTAGACCAAGGTTTACAAGAACTTCGTCAGTCAGGTGAACTTAGCAAGCTATCGCAGCGGTGGTTTCAACCCTAAGATGTTAAAATAAAAGGAGCGAAAGCTCTTTTTACTTTAATGAAGAGGAATAGATATGAAATTTATTGCAATTGTAGGTACCAATGCCAGTTTTTCCTATAATAGAAAGTTGCTCTGGTATATGAAAAAACATTTTGTAGATGAAGCCGAGATTGAGATTATTGAAATAGCGGGGCTTCCCTTATTTACTGAAGATAGTTTGGACTTGCCCAAGCAAATTTTGGAAATTGCAGAAGCGATAGAAGATTCAGATGGTCTGATTATTTCTACACCTGAATATAATCACGGGATTACAGCTGCTTTGAAGTCCTTGCTGGAATGGCTATCTTGGAGTGCAGTTCAGCCGCTTGTCAATACCCCGGTTATGATAGTGGGAACCTCCTTGGGCAAACAGGGAACTGTTTTTGCTCAGGAAAATCTTAGACAGATTCTTTCATCACCTGGTTTGGAAGCTTTTGTTCTGCCTGCTAACCAATTTCTACTCAGTCACGCAACAGAATCTTTTGATACCTCGGGAAATTTGATAGACAGGCAGACTATTTCTTGGTTGGAGCACTGCTTTAGGAATTTTTGTCTTTATGCGAAAAGCTTGAAACCCCTGAGAAAGCTTATGGAGACAGATGCAGATACTGGAGCTTCTGAGCATGAGTGACTTTTTATCGAAAAAATATCAGGCACTCGGGACAGTTATTGAACTGAGCTTGCTGCGGGCAGAAGGATTAGCAAGTGTGGAAAAACTTGATCAGGCCTACGAAAAGATTGTACATTACGAAGATTTATTTACTGTCCACAGGGAGCATTCGGAGCTGATGGAAGTCAATAAGGCGGCAGGAGTGAAAGCAGTAAGTCTATCCAAAGAGGTTTATACGCTTACTCAAAAAGCTATTCGTGTCAGTCAGGAGCACTTTGGCTTCAATGCAAGTATTGGACCGTTGGCTAAACTATGGCATATTGGCTTTGCAGATGCACGGGTTCCTTCGGATTTGGAAATTCAAGAAGCACTTTGTTTGACGAATCCTGACGGCATTAGTTTTGATGAGCAGGAGAAGGCAATTTTTCTCCCTGAAAAGGGGATGTCCCTAGATTTAGGAGGAATTGCCAAGGGTTATATTGCAGACAAAATTGCAGAATTTTGGAGGGAACAGGGTTTTTGTACGGGGATGATTAACCTTGGGGGAAATCTTCGTTTTCTAGGAAAGCCCTTAAATAGACAATGGCGTGTAGGTGTTCGGAATCCTTTGGAAAAGGATAAATCGCTAGTGTTACAAGTTTTAACAAGTTCAAGCTCGTCTGTAACTTCAGGGATTGATCAGCGTTATTTAGAGAGGGAGGGGAAAACTTATCATCATATTCTCAACCCCGAAACAGGTTATCCCCATGCGAACAATCTAGCGAGTGTGACTGTATTTTCTGACACATCACTGGACGGGGAGATTGAGGCAAAACGCTTGTTTTTTGCAGAAAATCCAGAAGAAGTTTTTCTTAAGAATCGCTCAGTTATTCGAGGGGCAGTTCTGATTAGCAAGGACAGAAAAATAAAAATTCTTGGGATGAAGCCTAAAGATGTGAGAGTGATGGACAAGGGTTTCGTCTTAAAAAACTAAGTAAAATCAAGACTCCTGAATTCGGGAGTTTTTTAATAGGATTAAAACTTGAGTTTTCTCATCAAACGCTCATTTCATTTGACCTTTTTTTTTTTTTTATACTATAGACTCAGAAAGTAAACGTAACATTAGAAATGTAGTTGTAATGAAAATCTAAAAGTACAGGTTACGTCAAAGGAGGAGTTTATGACACCAGAAAAGAAAAAACAGCGGCGGCTGCGCAACCTCGCACTCCTGTCGCTCTTGCTACTCGCAGTAGGCGGCACCTTCGCCTTCCAAGCCTTCAACCAGCGAGCTATCAATGACCGGCTGAATGAAGTGGACATCAATGTCGGTGGCCGTGTCCACGACTACTACAACCGAGACACGGAAAACAAGGACGTCTTCGTGGAAAACTACGGGGAGCGGCCAATCATGGCAAGGATACTCCTGTCCGAGTTTCTCGAAACCCGCCAGCGTAATGAGGCCAACTTCACGCCCCTGGTCGCAGGGACCAGCCGTGACGATGTAGAAAACTGGACCACATGGATTCCAAGCGCAGGCAATATCAATGACCGTGCAAACAATAATCCGTCCAATGCCTTTGACCAGTATGCCACACTCATCTTCGGTTGGGAACGTTCAGGTCAAGATGCTCCATGGTATATGCCCACCTTCAACCATGATAACCTTGATCAGAGAACAGCAGCGGCAGGCCATGCGCGGGACTGGATTGAAGGGAGCGGTGCTACAGATGCGGTCACAGACGGCGCGACACATCCGGGAGACGGTATTGATGCTTACTGGTCAGCAGGCGGCAGCTTTGACAACAGTGGTCCAATCTGGCCGGGGGAAGAAGTGACCAACCAAACTGCCCAGAACCTCCCCCAAGACCGTGCCCCAATGACCATGAACCAGTGGAGCAACTTGCCTAACGAAGACAAGATAGGCAACTTCTGGGTGGTTGACCACAACACAGGTTGGGCTTACTGGGCCAACAGACTGAACAGTGAGCAAGCCAGCTCTTACCTGCTAGATGCAGCGGAGATGACGGCTGCCATTGAGGATAAAGTTTTTAACGGTTTTTACTACTATGGGATTCATGTCGAGAGTGGACTGGTGAGTCCTGACCAGCATGAGGAGTTCCTCAATGACGGGGAGCAACACCATGCGGAGCTGGCAGACCTTCTCCGTGGTATCCAGAACGGAGTGATGTTTGATGACGGCCCGAACCCACTGCCTAATGAAGACAGTGCCCCTGCAGCCTTTGACTTTTCGACCATGCGTCCGGGGCGTATCTTTACCATGGCTGGGGAGCAGTACCGCTACCTTGAAAACATGGGTTCTGGGAATCATATGATTATTCGGAATGGTGTAATTACTAATATCCCCTTGACACAACATGAAGCAGAATTGAATACTTGGCGTCAAGCTCTTGCCCCAGAAGTTCAGGCGATGATTCAACCTGTCTCTGTCCCATATATAGGTCCTGCTATTTTGGATGAAGATATTGTTTGGGAAGGCGGCTGGCGTTGGATAATGAGTGCCAGCAACTTGGATCAATTTCCTGATGCTGCAGCTGACATCACTCAAGTTGACTCAGGTGGCACCCCACGTGCCTTTGCTCTCTCTTTAGCAGATGTGCTACGCTTGTCAGGTCCAGGACGTGCTTTCCCTAATAGGGAACAACGTGCAGCTCCAAATAATATACTTTGGTGGACACGTACACCTTCCTCACAAGGTCTTAATCCTGATACAGGTTGGTTTGTTAATAGAGATACAGGTGTAACTAATGCTACTGGATGGTTAAATTCTCACTGGGGCATAAATGCTGCTGGAGCGAATGGCGGTATGCGCCCAGCCCTCATCATCAACCAAACAAACTAAAGCAAAACAAAGCTTTCTCTCACAGAAAGCTTTGTTTTCTTGCTGTACATTTTCAGTAGGGTATCAAGGGCTAAAGATTTTTAATTTCTTGTGCGATTAAGTTTGCAGTGTAGTAGCAATCGCAAAACTCAAACATTCTTTTGCATTCTTTCAAAGTTTCTATTGAGGCTTTATTCCCTCTTTTATAAGCAAGCATCGCCTTATTATATCGAAGTGTTAATTTGTCATAGAGATAGTACTCATGGATATTACTATTCTCAAGATAATTAATATACTTTTCTGCCAGAGAAAACATTTTATCGTGAATTGAAACGCTAATGATATTATTCAAAGTTTGAAACATGGCATGCTTGGTATAGTGTAAATCGTTATTTATACTTGTTGGATCAACCATTTTTTGAGCCAAATCTGCCGTTGTAATGAAGTCGAATAAAAGAAAACAGTGTCCAAATAGCCAAATGTCATATTGTCCCCATTCTTTGAGATTGTATAGATAGTTTTTCACAAAATTAATATCAGATTTTGGGACTTGAAAGTCAGAATCAAGGCTTGCTATAAGTGACTGGATTTTAATTTTATCCAATTTAAACTTTTTCTTGTTTGGAATTTGAGTTATCTTATCTGTTATTATAGATAATAAATTTTCTAGTTTCGAAATATTTCGGCTCATGTAAGCTTCGGATACTTCGGTGTTGAAAAGGAGAATATCATTTGGTTCCAAGCGTTTATTGTATAGATTTTGAAATTCTAAAAAAGTCACATTTATATTTTGTAACGTTGCGATAAACACATCACTGGTTAGCACAGTTCGCCCATTTTCAAAATTAGATAGCTGCGAAACAGAAATATCATCACTAGCCGCTTCTTTCTGAGAAAATCCTTTTGCCAGTCGGAAGTCTTTGTAGCATTGTCCGAGAATATTCCCAAATTTTAATTGTTTTTCTTTTTTCGTTTTCATAAACTCTCCCCAATTTTTATATATACAAATCCATTTTTATGAAAAAATAGCTAAACATCCGTTTAATTCAACTTTTTCGAGTGATTTTGGCTTTATTTACAGTTTTATATATTTGTGTTTCTTGAGAAATAAAAATTTAATTTCTGTTTGAATTTATTGTATTATATTAATATTGTATGTTATATATTATACAATATTAATATAATTAAAAAAAGGGGAGGAAAAAGAATATTGAAAAAGCATAAAATGCTGCTCTTGTTTACTGTGGCTTTGAGTGATAAGGCATTATATCTTACATCAGGATTTTAGACTTTACAGTACTGTATAGTGGTGATGTAGCTACAAATGCATCAATAAAAAATACTGAAAAATTTCTTAAAGATCTTTCGGTGCTAGAAGATAAATTAAAAGTGTTAGATTTCGTTATAGCACAAAATGCAAATCCCCATAGGAACAATTTTAGTTTCTATAACTAAAAATATGGAGGTGAATGATGCTTGATTTAGTTGCTACTGGTATGAGCTATACAATGGCTCGAGGTATTGCAAATGCGGTAAGCATGGGAATGAACATTTGGACAGCGGTTTCTCTTTTTTCTGGAGCTTTCACAGGTGTTGCAGGGATTGTTGCTCTTCTTAGAAAATATGCTCAGAGGAAACTTTGGCAACGATTTATTGCTGCATAGGATGTAGTGATGAAGGGCAATGGCAAAACTTTATTTGTCATTGCCTATTTTTGGAGGCGTGATGATTAGAGTGTTAGTACTGAGAGACTTTAGAGCCTTTTGTAATCGTTTAAATAACAATATAAGAGATATTTTTTCGTATTTACCAGAGCGTGTCTGTTTGAAATTATCGTTTTTGATCGGTTTTGTTAGGTCTGTCTTGCTGTATTTTATTCCCCTATTGTCCGTACTGTACACTATTTTTGAAAAAAGTGTGTATCTGTAATTTTTACTTTTTTCGAATTGCTATAGCAGCTACTTAATTTTAAATAATCGAATCAACATACAAGGGGGGCTAGGGTATCCTGAGTGCTTACTTAAAATGTCGAGCAATAAAACTTTCTTCTATTTTTTTAAAAGAGGTAATATTTTATTAGTCTATAATTTTCTTGCATTTATCTTTGTTGAAGCTCTTCTATTACTGATAAACAAGGAGTTTTTTCATCTCCTTGCTCTATTAGCAGTACTTTCTGTTGGTAAAAATATCATTGAAACACGCCACTTATTTTTTAATTTAATTAATGGCCTGGCAATTATACTTTTAGCTATTCATGTCAAGAACTCACTTCCCAAGATTATTTGGGGTATCTTAAACAACGATACTGATAAATTACTCAAAATTTTACTAGGTATTGATGTTGCACGATTGTTCAACGAAATGATTCTTGTGGTTCTTGCACTATCGGTTATATTTGATCTTTTTTCCATTAAATATTTTAAAAGAAGAAAAGAGACGATGACTTCTAATAAATTGTTAGCTGAATTGAGCATAAAAACGCGTGGATTATCGAGTTATCTTATTGCTCCACCTTATAGCAAGGTATTTAACGACGTATTTTTAATTCCTGTAATCGTTATTGTATCTGTTTTTTCAATACTTAATTATCCATTCAAAGAAGAAATTCAGCTTTTGATTTTTGAGATTACTTTTTACTTTTATCTTTCTTATCTTGTAGAAAAATTATGGTATTTTTTGTGTTTATTTGCTAACAAAAAAGAAAAAAATATTTTTTTAATGAGTTTTAAAAATTTTTTCTTCAAATTACTTGAAAAAAATTTCACTCTTTTTCTCATTAGTTTTCCTATGCTCATTTTATTTTTGATACTGATCAGTGAACGGACACTTTTTCTACTTTCTGTTCCTATCAGTTTGGTATTATCCTTAATACAAGAAAGTACGATTTTGATAGATTATCAATCTTTGGCCATTGACAAAACAATGTCTGTAAAAGCAGCATACAATCCGTTCATTTACTTGGCATTATTGGTTCTTATAGGTCTAACTCAGATTGTCAATAAGGCGGAAGACCTTGATATTTCAGAGATGTTCTTTATAAAAGTTTATATTGCAATATTCATTTTGTTTACAAGTTATTTGTTTGGAAAAGCAATAGTACAACTGGGAGGAGAGAAAAAAATATGAATATTTGGCCATTGTTATCACTCAGCATAGCTTTTCTTTATGCTAGTCATCTTTTTTTGAAATTTTTTAGTAAAAAGAAGAAAAACATATTTGCTTTAATATTTTTTGGTTCATGTGCAATAATATTTTTAGCTGGACTTATCATGGGGGTGATTTATGGGAAATACTAGATTTTATATCAAAGTAAAAAACTTATACCAAGGACAAAAGGTGGTCATTCCTTTTTTAGAAACATCAATTTCAAAAGGAATTATCACAAATATTGTTGGGAAAAATGGAATAGGAAAAAGCAGCTTTTTATCTGCCTTAAATGGAGAATTAAGAGTTGAAGAATTCACAGCCTCTATTGGTACAGAAAAGATTGACGTAAAGAAAAATTTTGAAATTGTAAAACTGACTTCGGATTTTTTTGGCTATGAATTTTTGAAAAGTATTGAATTTGTAGAATATATTTTGCGTCTATACCGAAGAGAAATAAAGAGCAATATGGAAGTATCTCAAAAAATGATGGAAGATCTGAGTATGAAAGAGTTTGAGTATACTTTGGTTAAGAATTTATCTCAAGGTACGAAGCAAAAGTTAGCGTTTATAGCTACTGTTTTGGCTTCATGTAAGATTATGTTATTCGATGAAGCTTTTGAGCATATTGATAGAAAAAGCTTGCAAGAAATTTTTCGGATTTTAGACATGGTGAGGAAAGAAAGCTATATTTTGAATGTTTCTCATACAGGAATTCTTGATGATTTAGAAAATGTGAAATTAGATTTGGAAGGGCTGATCAGTTATGAGAATTAAAAAAAGTTATGCCTATGTTTGAATGCTAATATTAGTGTACTCGTAACGTTTGATAGTGAAGCTTAAAAAAGCATGATTTCTGAGTTTAAAGAAATCATGCTTTTTTCTTTTTTATGGTCGGGCAAAAGTAGAAATCATTTGCTCGGCACACTTGAGACCGTCAATAGCAGCAGAAACGATACCACCGGCAAAGCCAGCACCTTCACCAGAAGGGTAAATCCCTTCTGTCGAAAGGGACTGGAAGCTTTCTTCATCACGGTTAATGCGGACAGGTGAAGATGAACGCGACTCTACGCCAGTCATAACAGCATCAGGCATGGCAAAACCTTCTATTTTTTTATCAAATCCAAGAAGTGCTTCTTTTATCGAAGAAGTGATATATTCAGGGAAAAGTTGACGGAGATCAGTAGGGGTAACGCCTAGTGCATAAGAAGGGGTAACTTCACCTGTCTGAGTTGAAGCTTTGTCTTCAAGGAAATCGCCCACCAGTTGAGCAGGAGCTTTGTAGTTTTTGCCTCCTAAATCAAAGGCTTTTTCCTCAAGTTGACGTTGAAATTCTACACCTGCCAGAGGATGGTCTTTTCCAAAATCTTCGGGGAAGACTTGAACCAAAAGACCGCTATTGGCGTTTTCCTCAGAACGGGCGTGCTCGCTCATCCCGTTTGTGACCAGTCGTCCCTCCTCAGATGCTGCTGGTACAACAAGACCTCCTGGGCACATGCAGAAAGTATAAACGCCGCGCCCAGAGCTTGCCTTATGTGTCAATCGATACTCGGCTGCTCCAAGCCGTGGATGTTTAGCAAATTCTTTGTATTGAGCTTTATTAATCAGGCTTTGAGGATGTTCGATACGTACACCGACGGCAAAGGGTTTGGCTGTCATGTTAATCCCCTTGTCATAAAGTTCTGAAAAAGTATCTCGTGCACTGTGCCCAATAGCTAAAACGGCGTGATTGGAGAAGATTTTCTGCCCATTTTTTAGAACGATGCCTTGAAGTTTATTCTTTTCAATGAGGAAGGAGGCAACCTGGCTGTCAAAAAGCACCTCGCCACCAAGAGCGATAATTTGTTCACGAATATTCTTTACAATATCACGGAGCAAGTCTGTACCAACATGGGGATGAGCTTTATAGAGAATATCCTCTGGTGCACCCGCCTTGACAAATTCTTCTAAGACTTTACGACCGCGTAGGTCCCGGACACGAGAGGTGAGTTTTCCATCAGAAAAGGTCCCTGCTCCACCTTCGCCAAACTGAACGTTTGAAGCAGGATTGAGCTTCCCCTCCTTCCAGAAGCTCTCAATGGCTTTTACACGCTCTTCAACTTTCTGCCCGCGTTCTAAAACGATTGGGCGGTAACCCATTTGAGCCAAAAGGAGAGCAGAAAACATCCCAGCTGGACCAAAACCTATAACAAGAGGGCGATGAGCCATAGGTTCAGTGCCTGGTTGGGGATTTTTATACTTTAAATCTGGTGAGGGAGAAACATTTTTGATTTTTCTTTTGAGGATTTTTACTTCATTTTTAACTTCAACATCAACGGTGTAAATAAAGTTAATTTCTCCACGATGTCGGGCATCAATCGATTCTTTATAAATGCGATAGCTTATCAAGTCGGACTCTTGAATTTTTAATTTTTTCAAGAGGAGTTCTTTCACTTTTTCCACCGGATTATCAATGGAAGTTTTTATTTGAGATATTCTTAGCATTTTATTCTCTTAATCTAAATATACTGTGTGATTGGAAAAAATCCAGCTAAAAAAACTGGATTTTTCTTTTTATTTCATTGTTGGGAAGAGGAGGACATCACGGATAGATGTTGTTCCAGTGAAGAGCATGACGAGACGGTCAATACCAATGCCTAACCCCCCTGTTGGTGGCATACCGTGTTCCAAGGCTTCTACATAGTCATAGTCCACGCCAGTTGCTTCATCGTCACCAAGTTCTTTTGCTTTAGCCTGTGCTTCAAAACGTTCCAACTGATCGATAGGGTCGTTGAGCTCAGAGAAAGCATTTGCGTATTCTTTACCGTTGATGAAGAGTTCAAAACGATCTGTAAAACGAGGATCTTCTTCATTCATTTTAGCTAATGGTGAAATTTCTTTTGGATGTCCAAAAACAAATGTTGGTTGAACCAATGTATCTTCAACATATTTTTCGAAGAATTCATTAATGATGTGTCCGACACTTGTAAAGTGCTTTTCAACATAGATATCATGTTCTTTAGCTAAAGCAACAGCTTCTTCAAAGGACATGTCTTTCCAGAAGTCTACCCCTGTTTGCTCTTTGATTGCATCAACCATGTGGACACGGGCAAACTTGCCACCCACGTTGATTTCTTTACCATCATACTCAATAATATCTTTACCAAGCACAGTGTGGGCAACATGCTGGAAAATACCTTCAGTCAAGTCCATAATGTCATCAAAATCAGCATAGGCCTCATAGGATTCCATGGTTGTAAACTCAGGATTGTGTGTCATATCCATTCCTTCGTTACGGAAGACACGACCGAGTTCATAAACCTTTTCCATGCCACCAACGATTAAGCGTTTCAAGTGCAATTCTGTCGCAATACGGAGCGCCATATCAATGTTTAATGAGTTGTGGTGTGTATAGAATGGACGGGCAGCAGCACCGCCGGCTTCATTGTTTAAAACAGGTGTTTCAACTTCAAGATAACCTCGTCCGTCCATATAGCGGCGGATTTCACTGATGATTTTAGAACGCGTAACAAAACGGTTGAAGCTTTCTTTGTTTGAAATCAAGTCCAAGTAACGTTTACGGTAACGTGTTTCCGTATCTGTAAGGCCATGAAATTTTTCTGGCAATGGGCGAAGTGCTTTGGACAAGAAAGTCAGTTTGCTGGCTTTAATGGAAAGCTCACCCATATCTGTTTTCATGATTTGCCCTTCAACACCCAGGAAATCACCGAGGTCAGCTTGTTTGAAGATTTGATAGTTTTCTTCACCCACCTCATCTTTACGCACATAAATCTGAATTTGCCCTTCGCGGTCTTGGAGATGAGCAAATCCCACTTTACCTTTACCGCGCTTTGTCATCAGACGACCTGCGATTGTTGCATGCAAGTCTTTTTCCTGTAATTCTTCCTTAGTATTTTCATCGTATTTCGCATGTAGTTCTGCAGAGTTATGTGTACGAACAAACCGGTGTCCGAATGGATCGATACCTGACTCGCGCAGTGCTTCCATTTTTTCACGCCGTACCTTCATTTGGTCATTAAGTTCTTCAATAATTTCAGCCAAAATGTTTTCTCCTATAAAAAAAGTTTATATCATTCATATTTTAGCATAATTTTACTGCTTTTGATAGCCCATAAACATGTTTTTGAAAAATGTTTTAGGCCAAAGATAGAGCCAGTTTTTGCAACACAAGTTTTTCAAAAATTTGGCACGAAAGTATAAGGAGCTGTATGTCTGTGAGCAAGCTGTTCTTGATATGCATTTGTTACTGAAATCAAACATAAAAATACTACTAAAATCAATAAAAAAATGCTACAATGGTTGAGTTATATTGGAGAGGCAGTATTATGCTAGGGAAGTCAAGCCTAGACTGAATTAAGCCAGATAAATCCAACTTAAAGATTTTATTTATTCTATAGGAGTTGCGTTTTGAAAAAAGTCAAAGAGCTTTTAATTGGTAAGTCTTTAAAATCTACCGTAGGTGATTCGCATTTGCTGACCAAATTACAGGCTTTGGCCATGCTATCGTCAGATGCCTTGTCATCAATCGCTTATGGACCTGAGCAAATTCTTTTAGTACTCGTAGCCGTAGGGGCAAGTGCTTCTTGGTATTCTGTACCTATTGCCTTAATTATCTTGGTTTTACTGTTTGCCTTGATTGGAAGCTATACACAAGTTATTCATGCCTATCCGTCAGGCGGTGGCGCTTACTTGGTTTCAACAGAGAATCTTGGGACGATTCCGGGCCTGATTTCTGGGGGTTCACTACTGGTTGACTATATGTTAACTGTTGCTGTATCTACAGCTTCTGGTGCAGATGCAATTACTTCAGCTTTACCAGAACTTCATCAGTACAATTTACAAATTGCAGTAGGGTTGGCCTTATTGCTTATGCTGATGAACTTGAGAGGCCTTCGTGAGTCGGCCGCCTTTCTGATGATTCCTGTGTATACCTTTATCCTTGCAACTGTCGCTCTCCTAGGCGTGGGTATCTTTCGCATCTTCGCAGGCAGCTTGCCTTATCAAGCACCTGCGCATATCGGAACAACAGTTGGCGGTATTTCACTTATCCTCTTGCTTAAAGCTTTCTCCACAGGTTCTTCGTCTTTGACAGGGGTAGAAGCCATTTCTAATGCTGTACCTTTCTTTAAGCAGCCGAAGGAAAAAAATGCCGCCAAAACTTTGGTGATGATGGGTATTATTTTGGCAGCTTTCTTTAGTGGTGTTATCTTCTTTGCCTATTGGTTAGGCTTGACACCACGTGCTGATGTAACCATCATTGCACAGATGGCACAAAAAATCTTTGGAGACAGTGTTTTTGGCCATGCTTTCTTCTTTATTTTCCAAATTGCAACAGCTTTGATTTTAGCAGTAGCAGCAAACACAGGTTATTCAGCTTTCCCGATGCTTGCTTTTAATATGGCTAAGAAAAAATATATGCCGCATTTGTTCACGGCGCGTGGTACGCGTTTGAGCTACTCAAATGGTATCATTAGCCTTGCTATAGGTGCAGTTATCCTCCTGTTTATCTTCGATGGGCAAACAGATAGGCTGATTCCTCTTTATGCTATCGGTGTGTTCACGCCCTTTACTCTCGCGCAAGTTGGTATGGTTGTGCACTGGCGTAAGAAACTGGGAAACAAGTTCCTCTTGCACTCCATTCCAAACATCATTGGAGCTCTTATCTCCTTTGTTGTTGTTATGATACTGCTGATTTTCCGTGTTTCTGAAATTTGGCCTTTCTTTGTCGTTTTGCCGCTTTTGATTTTCTGCTTTATCCGTATTCATAATCATTATATGAATGTGGCAGAGCAATTACGCTTGCGTAAAGAAACAGCAGAACATAAGTTTGATGGAAATACAGTGATTGTTCTGGTTGGAAATGTGACAAATGTAGATATCGGGGCGATTAACTATGCGCGTTCTGTAGGGGATTATCTCATTGCTCTCCACGTGTCGACAAAAGAAGATACGGAAAAAGAAGCAGAAATTGAAAGAGATTTCAATGAAACTTTTCCAGATATTAAGCTGACAGTCGTGCATACAAGTTACCGTAGCATCATCACCCCAGCTGTTCGCTTTATCAACTTGGCTGCAAAACAAGCTAAGGCACATAACTATACAACAACAGTCTTGATTCCGACATTTATTCCATCGAAACCCTGGCAAAATATTTTCCACAACCAGACAGGCTTACGCTTGCGTTATTACCTGAATTCCCACGAGGACATTATTCTTGCCAGCTACAACTACCATTTGAAAAAATAAGCAAAAAATACAAACACACACGTCAGAATGATAAATTCAACATTCTGACGTTTTTTTGAACAGAGTTTCTTAACTAATTAGGGGATGAAACTTATACAAGAGTAGGCCAGATATTGTTGTCAATGCCCCTGATGCTATCTCCTAGAGGATTCAGGCCCACAAATCACTCCCTGTTTTTGCTATAATAGTTTTCATGCTAAATAAAAATATCGTACCAGGCTTGGGGCTAAGTTTTGCAGTTGCACTGATGAGCTATGTTTTGAATCTATTTGTTTTTAAAGGACTAGGCGCAGCAACCATTGCTATTTTATTAGGCATTGTTTTAGGAAATATTTATTTTAAGCAACCCATCCTTTTTGCGGGGACAGCATGGTCAGAAAAGAAGCTCCTAGAATTTTCGGTGATGTTTTTAGGAGCCACGGTGACCTTTCAAACGATAAAAGAGTTAGGTTGGAAGGGAATGAGTTTCATTCTTTTACAAATGGTGCTTACAATTGTCTTTGTCATGTTTATCGGGAAAAAACTAGGCTTTTCATCTAAAGTAAATGCACTTATGGCTTCAGGAAATGCTGTTTGTGGTTCCTCGGCTATTGCGGCAGTTGAGCCAGTCATTGGTGCAGAGGATAAGGATAAGCGTACTGCAATAACTATGGTGAACTTGATGGGAACCTTTTTAATGCTTCTGTTGCCCATCTTAGGAACTTGGTTATTGGGAGAAAACGACTTTTTACGTGGGGCTTTGATTGGTGGGACGATTCAGTCGGTTGGTCAAGTTGTAGCTTCGGCGACCATGGTGAATTTAGGAACAACCACTATGGCAACATTATTTAAAATTATGCGGATCATCATGCTGGTCTTTGTTGTGCTCTATTTTTCCTACCAAGTACGTCAATCGGAAGGGGGCTTGAAACAGCAGGCAGAGGAGCACTTAAAGATAAAACGCCAAGCCTTTCTCCCCTGGTATGTTTTGGGATTTGTTATTTTTTGTAGCTTGGATACTATACTTCAGTTTCCCAGGTTTATAACAGAAGCTGCACGTTTTATCAGTAGCTGGTGTGAAGTTATTGCGCTAGCAGCAATTGGTCTGCGCCTAAATTTGGTGGAATTTATCCGAGCGGGTAGAAAGTTAGCAATTTATGGTTTGGTCGTCCTTCTCTTTCAAGTAGGAGTCGCGCTTATTCTGATACGTTTATTATTGGCTTAGATAAATAAATATCTAAAATGATATAATATACTCAATGATGTAGATTAGAGGGGGGAAGTTATGGATTGGCGAAAAGACAGGATTGAATCGGCGGCCAACGGAACAAATCCGATGATTATTGCAGAACTTAAAGCAAGTTATGTTGCGATAGGTGACACGCAATTTCTTGAGGGATATTGTGTACTGTTACCGAAAGAAAAATATTATTCATTGAATGATATGGAAATTGAAGAAAGAACTCAGTTTTTGAAAGAGATGAGCATTGTTGGCGATGCGATAATCAATGTCTGCGAACCCTTGCGTATCAACTATGATATTCTTGGAAATACGGATGCCTATTTGCATGCACATGTGTTTCCAAGATATGCGAGTGAATCAGAAGAGCGAAGGAAAATGCCAGTATGGCTTTATGATAAATCGCACTGGACGGATGACCGCTACCAATATACAGATAAAAAACATAAGCTTCTTCGTCAGAAACTGATTGCTGAAATTGAAAAACTTACAAATATGGTGAAATAGCTTAACAAAGTATGGCAGCATACTGGAACATTATTCAAATTTTGACGATTATTTGGACAGAAGCAAGTAGGAGATTAAACAATGACTATCGCATATGATGAAATTATGATTCGCTATGGCGAACTCTCAACAAAAGGAAAAAACCGTGGTTTCTTCATCAATCGCTTGGCCAATAATATAAAAGAAGTCCTTGCAGATTTGACAGATTTGAAGATTACTGCACAGCGTGATCGTGCGCATATTGAACTGAACGGTACAGACTATGAAGAAGTCTCAAGACGTTTGATGAAGGTCTTCGGGATCCAAAACTTTTCTGCTTCTATTAAGGTTGAAAAGTCGATTGAGGGGCTAAAAGCAGCTGCGGTTGCTCTGATGAAAGAAATTTATCATGAAGGAATGACTTTCAAAATCGCTACGCGGCGTTCTGACCATAGCTTTGAACAAGACTCAACAGAGTTAAACATGACTCTAGGTGATGCTGTATTTGATAATTTTGAGTATGCAAAGGTTCAGATGAAAAAGCCAGATATTACACTTCGTGTTGAAATTCGGCTCGAAGGTGCCTATCTGAGCTTTGAAACAGTTAAAGGTGCGGGTGGTATGCCGGTTGGGACTGCTGGACGTGGCCATTTGATGCTCTCAGGTGGAATCGATTCGCCAGTGGCAGGTTATTTGGCGCTTAAACGTGGTGTAGAGATAGAGGCTGTCCACTTTGCCTCTCCCCCTTATACCAGTCCTGGAGCTTTGAAAAAGGCGAAGGACTTAACAGCAAAATTGACGGTATTTGGTGGGACGATTACCTTTATAGAAGTACCTTTTACGGAGATTCAAGAAGAAATAAAAGCCAAAGTCCCACAAGCATATTTGATGACCTTGACACGCCGCTTTATGATGCGTGTGGTTGACCGTATCCGTGAAGAACGGGGTGGAAAAATAATCATTAACGGAGAAAGTTTGGGGCAGGTTGCTTCACAAACTCTTGGTTCAATGTCTGTGATTAATGAAGTCACGAGTACACCGGTGATTCGTCCAGTTGTTACAATGGATAAGATTGAAATCATTGACATTGCCGAAAAAATTGATACGTTCAACCTGTCGATTTTGCCCTTTGAAGATTGCTGTACCGTATTTGCACCACCATCCCCTAAAACAAATCCAAAGCTGGACAATGTCCTGACCTATGAAAAACGTTTGGATGTTGAAGGTATGGTTGATCGTGCAGTTAAAGGCATTATGGTGAGTAAAATAACAGGAGAAAACTGGGACAAAGAAGAAGCAGATGAGTTTTACGACTTGCTTTGATTTTTGAAAGTAACTGTATCATTGGATGAAGCTTTTAGCCTTTCCATAGAGGAAGAGAAAGGGAACAAATGAAAAACAGAACAAAAGTGCTTCTGACCATTGGTCTGTTTACACTGATGTCTACCTTAGACGGTTCAATTGTTAATATTGCACTGCCGACAATGGCACGTGAGCTGAATGTATCGACAGCCCAGATTACTTGGGTGGTCACTATTTACTTAATCGTTATTAGTGCAGTCATTCTTATTTTTGGGCGGCTGGCTGATTTGATTGGAAAGACAACGGTTACGAGATGGGGCTGGACGATTTTTATTGTTGGTTCGCTGCTTGCGGGCTTAAATCTTGGCTTGGGGCTTCCTTTCTTACTCTTTGCACGTGTGATCCAGGCTATTGGCGCATCGATGTTTATGGCTACAAGTTTTGGAATTGTGGCTCAAGTTTTCCCCGTTGAGCGGCGTGCGCGTGCTCTGTCAATCACTTCCATGTTCGTTTCTGTTGGTTCTATAGCAGGACCAGCACTTGGTGGTTTAATCTTACAAGTTGCTTCTTGGAATTATATTTTTTGGATTAATGTACCGATAGGGATAGTGGCTTGGATCTTTGGGAGTCGTGCTCTGCCAGAGGATGAGGAACAAGGCTCTGTAAGTGAAGTAGACGTGTCAGGTGGTTTACAGATGACTGCGGTCATTGTTCTCTTGTTTATGGCTTTGAATTTTGGACAAGCCTTAGGCTGGACTAACCCTCTTATATTGTTGAGTGTAGCGCTTGGAGTCGTTCTTTTTATCAGTTTTATTTTTACTGAACGGCGGAAGGACAAGCCTTTACTTGATTTAGCCATTTTTAAGAACAGGCTCTTTTCCTTGAGCCTCGTGATGTCAATGCTAAATTTTACTGTAGCAATGTTTGCAAGCATTCTCCTTCCCTTTTACTTGCAGGATTATCGGGACTATTCCCCTGGGACAGCAGGTTTTATCATGATGGCCTACCCTATGGCAATGCTGCTAGTAAGTCCTATTGCTGGTGCACTTGCAGATAAAATCGATAAGGAAGTGATTACTTTTGTGGGAATTACGGGCGTTGTACTTTCACAAATCGGTTATCTCCTTATCCGTGTAGATTCCCCACAATGGTGGGTTATTGCAGTGTTATTGCTTCAAGGAGCCTCAATGGGAGCATTCCAAAGTCCCAATAATGCCTTGATTATGGAAACAGTGGAACGGAAATATTTAGGAATTGCTGGCTCTGTGAACTCCTTAATCCGGAATATGGCTTTTGTCTTAGGAACATCTATAGCAACCATAATCTTATTTCTATCCATGTCGAGTCAACTTGGTTATACGGTAAGGACTTATTTACCAGATTATCCAGAAACCTTCTTACAAGGCATGCAGATGGCCTTTCTTGTTTCATTGATTTTGACAAGTATTTCTTGGCTCTTGGCAGGAGTACGCCTCTTGGGACGAAAAAAATAAAAATAGCTTGGCAAACTTCTTGCCAAGCTGTTTTTATTCATGGACAGAGAGCGTATCATTCGCCTTCTTTTGAATTTTTTTACGTCTTTTTTCAATAAAATCATAAAGCAATGTATGATGGTTGCTCGCGAGAGAATAGTCCTCTAAAGTATTGACATTCTGGCGTAGAACCTTTGCCTCGCCAATAGTGAGTTCACCACGCGATTCATACTCAAAAATAGCCTTGCGTTCTAAATAGTAAGCACGCATCATTTCCTTAAGATTATTGGGTTGAGCGCGGTGGAGAATCCCTGTGATATAGCCTCCGCGTGAGACAAACTCTGCAGAACGTAGGCGCTCTGCTTGAAGATAGTGAATCAGGCGCTCATCATAAACAGATTCCAAGTTGTCCAGTGCTTGCAAGACTAACTTTGTGTTAGAGAAGTATAGTGCGGTAATCTCCCGATGCGTGATTGCATTATCTGGACGTGTTTTTCGGAAACTGAAGTCCAGATGAATGATTCTTGACAGGAGGAAATGAATGACACGTATCGAAATAGCGGAAGCATACTGTAAACTTGAAACCAAATTATGGGCAACAGACTGCTCCATAGAGTGGAGATAACGCTGATAAGTACGATAAGTATACATGGAAATTTCATTTTGCCTCAAAGCATTCTCTAACCCTTCGGCTTCAAGACGAACGATAAGAAGTTGCAATTCGTTAAAGTCAACAGAAGTATTTGAACTCTCTTGCTCTATAATGAGTTTTTGGATGCGATCCTGATAGCTATCGATTGCGATATTATAGCCCAGCCGGGCC
Organism: Lactococcus muris; assembly: GCF_042849115.1. Taxonomy (NCBI): domain Bacteria; kingdom Bacillati; phylum Bacillota; class Bacilli; order Lactobacillales; family Streptococcaceae; genus Lactococcus; species Lactococcus muris. The sequence continues at coordinate 26,210 of NZ_BAAFQO010000019.1, forward strand.
TTTTCTTTGTGAACCTGTTTCAAGTCATTTTCAAGCTCTCGCACAACATCCGCTAAGATTGAAATCTTAACCATGTTATCCACTTTGACGACTTTCTTGGCTGCAATTAAGGGGAGGACAAAGAGTCCGGTTAAAAAACTGAGCGCTGTGACAGCAGCACAGAGGAAGATGATTAAGCTATGAGGGACATCAACTGTACGTGGTAACAGGAGTACAGTAGCAATACTTACAGTACCTTTCGAACCTGAAAAAGTAAGCAGCAGTATATCGTTCCAGTAGGCTGAAAAATCTTGATTGCGTCGAAGAGAAACATAGCGATAGTAGATAGCCAGTAGAGAAAAACGGAGGATAAAGAGCCCTATTGTTAAAAAAAGAACCATTAACAAGAGAGAAGAAGTAGAGTAGAGAGGATCTGCAATAAGTGGAAAGACCAGCTGATGCAGCTCTATACCAAGGAAAAGAAAGACTGTTGAATTCAATACAAAAGTCAGCAAGTCCCATATGGTATTTTTTACTTTTGTTACCTGAGCATCGAAAAGGGTAGTGCGTTTTAGCCCATTGGCCTGCATAACACCGGCTACAACAACAGCGATAATTCCTGAAACTTCAAGCAAGTCAGCAATTAAAAACGCGGATAAAGGAAGCATAAGTTCTAAGATAAGGTAGCCTGTAACATCTCGTGCATCTACGTCTTCAAGGATTCGTAAAATAAAAGATTTTATCCAAACAAGAAGGAAACCAACAGCAGCTCCACCAATAGCAGAGACAACCAAGTCAGTAGAAGCATGGGCAAGCGAAAATTCGCCAGTTGTCAGGGCGAGTACAGCAATTTGAAAGGAAATGATACCAGAAGCGTCATTCAACAATCCTTCTCCTGTGAGGATGCTCATTACACGCTTTGGAAAGTTAAAGCGTTCAGATAAGGCAGCAACCGCAATAGCATCTGTCGGTGCCAAAGAAGCCCCTAAAGCGAAACAAGCAGCCAAGGGAACTGAAAAATAAAAGAAGTGTGTCAAATAACCCAAACCGATTGTTGTAATAAAAACTAATGGAAAAATAAGTATGAGTATCGTGCGCGTATGCTTAAAGATATGTTTGATATCTGCTTCCTCACTTTCACGAAAAAGCAGGGGCGCGATGATAAAGCCTAAGAAAAACACTGGGTCAACTTGCAAAAGTTTTGAAGCACCCAAAAAGCCCAAACACAGCCCAATCACGACTTGAATCAGTGGGAGAGCCAGTTTTGGGAAAACTTTATTGATGATATTTGAAATAACTAGAGCAAGAAGAAAAACGATGACATAAAAAATAGTATGGAGCACAAATTTTCCTTTCTTTTGTCTATTTTAGAGAAAAAACCACACAAAAAGTACAGTTTATAAGATTATAAGCTGAACAAGGTCACTTTATTTTTTTTAAAAGTTCTTTTTTTTGACTGATTTTCTGATCGATCTTGTCGCAACTTTTTTTACTTAAAATGGCGCGACAGCGTTTCAACTCAAGTTCTGTCAACTGACGTTTCAGTTTTTCTTTTTTTACAAAGTCAGATTCGCCGCTGTCAATGTATTCCAGCTTCTGTTTTAGTAGAGCTTGTTTGTGCTTAAGCGCTTCAATTTGATGCTTAAGTTTTGAAATTTGTTCATAGCTTGCTGCTTGCTGGTGTAAATCATCAAGTTTATTAGACAAGAAAAGCTTTTTCTCTTCAAGAAGATGAAGTGCTTCAAGAACCTTATTTCTTTTTTCTTCCTGTGAAACAGGAGTAAAAATCTCGCCTTTATCAGAAACAGTTGCTCTTTCTGTATCGCTTTGTTTTTCTAAATATTGTTGACGCAAGTCTTTCAGCATTTGCTCAAAATCTTTATCAGACATAATTCTATCCTTATAATCTTGTTCTTAGAGCTATTATACCATGATTACGGCGAAAAAATAAAATAGTCTTTCTTATTTACGAAAAAACAGTAGAATGAGCATTCTACTGTCTTTGATTTCTCTACAAATTAATAAGTTAGGATAAAGTTTTTCTTCTTACCACGGCGGATAACTGTTAATTGCTTATCAATTTTATCAGCGTCTGAGAGCATGTAATCCAAGTCTTGAATACGTTCACCATTGATGTAAATCGCACCATTTGTCACATCTTCACGCGCTTGGCGCTTAGAGTTTTCGATTCCTGCTGAAATCAAAAGTTCAACGATATTAAGATTATCGTCCGATTTTACCTGATATGTTGGAACGTCTTTTAAACCAGAAAGAATGGATTTGGCATCGAGTGCTTTCAAATCCCCCCCGCCAAATAATGTGTCAGTGATTTTCACAGCTTGCTCGTAGGCAGCTTGCCCATGAACAAGTGTCACGACTTCTCGGGCCAAAACTTTTTGAGCTAGGCGTTCATGACGTGCTTCTTCAAATTTCTCAGCAATTTCAGCGATTTCCTCAAGTGACAAAAAGGTAAATATTTTCAGCATTTTAACAGCATCATCATCATTGACGTTAAGCCAGAACTGATACATCTCAAAAGGAGAGGTTTTATCAGCATCTAACCAAATAGCGTTACCCTCAGATTTACCAAATTTTTTCCCTGTTGAGTCTGTAATTAGTGGGATAGTGATAACGTGCCCGGTTTTCCCAGCTTTGCGGCGAAGTAGCTCTGTTCCAGCAGTCATATTTCCCCATTGGTCAGAACCACCAAGCTGCAGGGTAATACCATGACGTTGGTTGAGCTCATAGAAATCATAACCTTGCATAATTTGATAAGCAAACTCAGTATAAGAAATACCCGTTTCAATACGACTCTTGACGGAGTCCTTGCTCATCATGTAGTTAATTGTATAGTATTTACCGACATCACGAAGAAAATCAATGAAGGTCAAATCTTTAAACCAGTTATAATTGTTTTCCATTTGGGCCTTGTTTTCACCATTTTCAAAATCGAGAAAGCGTTCCAGCTGAGCTCGAATTTTGTTCGCCCATTCGACAACTGTTTCTTTTGTTTGTAGACCACGTTCAGCATCTTTGAAAGAAGGGTCACCGACTAAACCAGTTGCGCCTCCCACTAAAGGATACGGCTTATGTCCAGCCATCTGCAGACGTTTCATAGTTAAGAGAAGCACTAGGTTTCCGAGATGTAAACTGTCAGCAGTAGGATCGTAACCAACATAATAACTGACCATGCCCTCAGTCAAAGCTTCGCGAAGAGCTTCTTCATCAGTGGTTTGAAAGATTAGACCACGTTCTTTTAGTTCGTCAAAAATATTCATGTTACCTCCTAAACTAGTTAATACTGACAGTTTTGTTATAGTTTCTCTCAGTAAATTAGATTAACGTTCTCATTATATCAAAAAAATGCAAAAATAGGCACGAAAAAAGAAAGGAAGTTTGATATAATATGTAGTATGAAAAAAAATCAAGAGCAATCCAAAGAGCGTACACGTGCACGTTTGCAGGCCAAACTGGAGGCAAAGCGAGCAAAAGAGGCACAAGCGGACCATAAGAGTTCGCTTAAAAAGCCTCATAAAACTAAAAAAGATAAGGTCAATAATACAGACGAAGGCAATAAAACAACCTGGCAAACGGTCTTTTCGGTAGGACGTGGTGTGGTTGCTGTTTTGGGTGTTCTTCTTCTTTTAACGGGCGTATTTGGCGTAGCTGCAGGAGCAGGTTATTTTGCACGACTAGTTGAAAATACTGATGTTCCAGAAAAGGACGAACTTCTTGAGCAAATTAGAAATATTCATGGCGTGTCTGTAATGAAATACAGCAATGGTACAAATATTTCAGACATTTCTAGTGATTTGGTAAGGGTAAATGTGTCCAGTGATCAAATCTCACAAAATGTAAAAGATGCCTTGATTGCTACAGAGGATGAAACTTTTAAAACCAATAATGGTGTTGTCCCTAAAGCTGTAGTCCGTGGGATACTAGGAGCATTAGGTGGAGGAACGAGTTCCGGTGGTTCTACCATTACCCAGCAGTTGGTCAAGCAGCAGTCTCTTGGAGACAGTGTCACTTTCCAGCGTAAAGCCAGTGAGATTGTATATGCCTTGCAGCTTAATCAATATTTGAGTAAGGATGAAATTTTAACAGATTATCTCAATGTTTCACCTTTTGGACGAAATAATCAAGGGAAAAATATTGCTGGAGTCCAAGCAGCAGCGCAAGGAATTTTTGGAAAATCAGCTAAGGATTTAACTGTGCCAGAAGCAGCTTTTATTGCAGGCCTGCCTCAGAGTCCGATCGTGTATTCGCCCTATAATGCAGATGGTTCACTCAAGTCAGAAGAATTACTTTCTTATGGCTTGGCACGGCAACAAAATGTCCTTTTCAATATGTATCGTGCAGGTTATTTGAACAAAGAAGACTATGAAAAATACCGTGCAGTTGATATATCTAAAGAATTTTTACCTTCAAAACCACAAGATTCTGTGGCACATGGCTACCTTTACAATGTAGTTTATAATGAAGCTTTGAAACATGTATATGACTATCTTATCAAGAAGGATGAGGTTTCTGCTACTGAACAGGGCAACGACAGCACGAAACAAAAATATCGTGAAATGGCAGCACAAGCCTTACAAACAGGTGGTTACACGATTACAACAACAATTAATCAAGCAGTCTATGAAGCCATGCAAAATGCAGTTGCTCAATACGGCGGAATTTTACAAGACGGCACAGGTGAAGTTCAGCCGGGTAATGTTTTGATGGACAATAAGACAGGAGCAGTACTTGGTTTTATTGGCGGTTTGGACTATGCAACGAATCAAAATAACCATGCCTTTGATACGACGCGTAGTCCAGGCTCTTCTATTAAGCCCATTCTGGCTTACGCACCGGCTATTGATTTAGGCTTGCTTGGTTCAGCTAGCATGCTCAGTAACTATCCCGCAAACTTTTCCGATGGGACACCTATCTTACACGTTGGTGAAACAGGGACGGGTATGGTTAGCTTAAACGAAGCACTAGGTGTTTCTTGGAATATTCCTACACACTGGACATATCAAGCAATTCTGAACTCAGGCAACAGTGTTGAACCTTATATGAGTAAGATGGGCTATTCTGTCCCTAATTACAACATAGAGTCTCTTCCTCTTGGAGGAGGGATTGAACCAACCGTGGTACAGCATACCAATGGCTATCAAACTCTGGCTAATGGAGGGGTTTATGAACCTTACTTTGTTGTACAAAGCATTAAGGATGATGCTGGGAAAGACATTTATGAGCATGAGAGCAAAGCGACAAGGGTTTATTCACAGGCAACCTCTACAATTACTACAAACCTCTTGCGCAATGTTTTGACTTATGAGCCAAGTAGACGTACGACCAACTTTTTGCAAGACTTGCAAGCCATTAATCCATCACTTGCAAACAATGTAGATTGGGCTGGTAAGACGGGAACTTCTAACGACTATGTGGATGGCTGGCTCATGCTTTCTACACCAACAGTTTCTCTTGGAGGCTGGATTGGTCACGACGACAATACTTCTATGGGGAGCAAGACAGCAGCTGTAAACAATGGAACATATATGGCTAACTTAGTTAATGCTATTGCAGCAGCTGACCCGAATATCTTTGGGCCGGGAGAAAAATTCCCAGACCCAAGTAAGGATCCAGATGTGATTAAGAGTACAGTCCTCAAGTCTACGGGACAAAAACCAGGCACGGTGACTGGAGGAAAGCTTAAGAACGTCAAGGTTTCAGGCCCAACAACCACGAGCTATTGGGCGAAAAATGGTGCACCTGTGACACAGTTTAAGTTTGGTATCGGTGGTACAGAGGCCAACTATAATGATGCCTGGAGTAAGATTTTGGGAGGCAGTAAGTAAAAAAGAGCTTTGGCTCCTTTTTATTTCAAAAGAGGGACTCACTATCGAAAACTATCGCTTTTCATGTGCTATAATAAGCACATGAAGAAAGTTCTCTATAAAAATCATTTTCAGACACCCATAGGGGAAATGCTGAGTATTAGTGATTATGAAAGCCTCTATCTTCTCGAATTTGTTGAGCGGAAGAACTTGAAAAAGAAAATAGACGGTCTAGGAGCAGACTTGGAAGAACGCCCGACCTTTGTCTCCCGTCTTGTTGAAGAAGAAGTGCAGGAGTATTTTTCAGGAATACGGAAAGAATTTGACTTACCCTTGGTTTTTCAAGGTACGGCATTTCAAAAAAAGATTTGGCGTGAACTTGAGCAGATTCCATTTGGACAGACGAAAACCTATAAGGAAATTGCTCAAAAAATAGACAATCCCAATGCAAGCATTGCAGTTGGAGCAGCAAATGCTTCCAATCATTTTGCTATTGTGATACCGTGCCATCGACTAAAAAGTAGTTCAGGGCAACTGTCAGGTTACGCAGCGGGAATATGGAGAAAACAATGGCTTTTGCATTTCGAGGAGGAGGTTGCATGTGGTGAATGAAGAAATTAAGCTTTCGGTGAAACGTAATCAGAGAGGACAAATTATCCAAGTTTTTTTTGATAACCAACATGAAGAAGTGACCTATGAGGAACTTACTAATAACCAGAACTTTGAATTAAGTGGAGGTACTGCCTTTCAGCAAGCTGTTTGGTTAGAACTACAAAAAATTCCTGCGGGAACTACGATTAGTTATCAAGAAATGGCAGCCCGTGTCGGCAGTCCTCAAGCTCAACAAGCTGTAGGACAAGCTTTAGCACGAAATCCCCTACCTGTAATTTTACCCTGCCACAGAGTCACTCGTAAAGACGGAAGCTTGGGAGGTTTCATGGGGCAGGAGGATGCTGTACACATAAAACAGAAAATTCTAGAGTATGAAAAAAATTTAAACAGGAAATAAAGGAAAAAAAGAGGCTGGGAGAAAAGTCGAAATTCGACGGAGTTCAAGCTAAGTCCTAAAAGTAAAATCGCTCAACTACGGCATTTTCTTTGCCGAAACTGAGCGATTTTTGATTATTTTGGATTTTTTGCCTCAGATTATATGAAGGAGAAATTATATGGTGTTTTTCAACTTGCTTGAAGAGCACGTTTTTTATAGTGAAGATAAGTAGGATAAGTAAAGCAGATAATGGAAACGCCCCAAAGCAATCCTCCTAAGGTATCAGAGGGATAATGCACCCAAAGCAGCACACGAGAAAACATTGTTAAAAAGATTAGGAATAAAGTCACGAGACCAGCTAAATACTTGCTCCATATAGAAGTAAGATATTGTAAGAGGATGAAAAAGAGACAACCAAACAGGACGACTGCAAAAGTCGTATGCCCACTCGCAAAACTTTTCCCAGTTTGATCGAAAAAGGCAGGAAAACGGTGCAGTTCTGGACGCTCACGACCAATGATGAGCTTGATGAGCGCATTGCCTCCCACAGCTATTCCCGAAACAAGGGCCAGCCAAATCGCTGACACTTTATCTTTAATAAAAAGAACCGCAATAATGATTAGCGCAACTATAGCTCCCAGAGCATCCCCTAGAAGGACTGCAACAATAGATGAAACTTGTATAAGAAAAGTGTTGTCTTGCAAGTGCCATGCAGCTGTCTGCAAGTAGGGATCAATATATGGCATTGGAGAATGGGTGTAATGGAGCTTCACAATAACAGTGAGTATTATAAATAAAGCTAGTGCCACAGCACCTAAGCTATAGTAGATTTTTTTATTCATAGTTTCCTTCATATCTTATTTGAAAAATGACTTTTATTTTTTACTTTTTATCTAAAACAAAGATGAATGCTAGAGGGATTTTAGCGAATTACCGCTAAAAAGAGGCGGCTGCCTCTTTGTAAACTAATAATTTTTAATCTTTGAAATCTTTTCTTTATCAAGTGATGTCACAATGGCACGAATAAAGTTTTGAGCTTCCATGAAGTCATCAATGTTGAAGATACTTTGATGGCTGTGGATGTAACGTGCACATACGCCGATTGTTGTTGAAGGTATGCCTTCATTTTGCAAGTGGGCCGCACCAGCGTCGGTGCCGCCTTTGGAGATGTAGGCTTGTGTCTTAATGCCGTTGATTTCTGCTGTATTGAGCAAGAAATCTTTCATACCAGGAAGCATGATGTGTCCGGGGTCATAGTAACGGAGCAGTGAGCCTGCACCTAGACGACCGTTGTCATTAGCAAATGTATCCGTTGCCGGTGAACAGTCGACAGCGAAGAAGAGCTCAGGTCTGAATTTTCGTGTTGAAACATGAGCGCCGCGCAGACCAACTTCTTCTTGGACATTTGCGCCAATAATTAATGTAACAGGCAATTCCTTATCTTTAAGGTAGTCCAAAAGTTCTAGAACCATAAGACAACCATAACGGTTATCCCAAGCTTTGCCGATAACATTTTTGCCATTGGCAGTTAAGATAGTTTCAGCTTCTGGGACGATAACATCCCCTTGACGTATCCCAAATTCTAAAACTTCCTCTCTGTTCATGAAACCACCATCAAAGATAATGTCTTCAACTTGTGGCAAAGTGAGTGCTCCGGAAGCACCGCGTAAAAGATGTGGAGGTAAGCCGCCGGTAACGACAGGGATTTTTTGACCATCACGTGTAAATAGAGTGAAACGTTGGGCACTAATAACTAAGGGGTTCCATCCACCAAGAGCGACAACGCGAAAAGTTCCGTCAGATTTGATGGAGGAAACCATGAAACCAACTTCATCCATATGCGCAGCAATCATCACGCGTGGAGCATTTTTTATTTGACTTTCTTTTGTGACAAAGATGCCTCCAAGGCCATCAGTTTCAGGGCTATATCCTAGCTCAATCATGCGTGCGCGCATATAGTCACGCATAGGGGCTTCATAGCCGCTGGTTGCTTGGATTTCAGTTATTTCTTTAATCTTGCTAAATAAAGTCATGTGAGGCTCCTTTGGTTTTTTATACCCCTTATTGTAGCATTTAAAGGTAACATATGACAACATATTGTCAGGAGGGGGCAACTGGTACAAGAGGAAGGAGGAGTAATTATAAGTATTAATATGAAAGATTTTATGTTAAAATTTTTATATGAAAAAATATTTTAAAGTTGGCTTGGGTTTGCTTGCCGCTATAGCTGGCGCGCAGATACTTTACCGAGGCTACAAACATATTGAGGGTAATTTGCGCGAGGAGCTTATTGACGCTGTACGCGAATCTTTTGCCGATCAAGATATTCAAGTGGTCTGGCTCTTTGAAGAAGCTGATCGAGGAGCTATTTATAAAGGTGGTGTGGTTGTTGGGAAAAACCAAAATATCAATTTTGAAATTGATGGAGAAACCTTGAAAATTACAGAGTTAGGAGAGGAGTATTTATGATTATTCCAAAAAATTACGAAGAGCTTGCTGAAATTGTTAAATCAGATGGCAAACACGTGCTGTTCTTTACTGCAGGCTGGTGTCCCGACTGCACGTTCATCAAACCAAGAATGCCAGAACTCGAAGCAGAGTTTTCAGATTTTAACTTTGTAGAAGTTGATCGTGATGAATTTATGGACTTAGCTATCGAATGGGGAATCATGGGCATTCCTAGTTTTGTAACACTTGAAAATGGCAAGGAAACAGGCCGTTTGGTTAATAAATTGCGTAAAACAAAAGAAGAAGTGAGTGAATTTTTGAAGGGTGTAGAAGAAAGAAAATGATTGCAACGTATAATAAAAATGTGGGTGATGTCCTCATGCTTATTGTGGCGAACAATGAGGGAGCGGACGTAAACTACGAGCGTAAGGCGGATGTTGCGCGTGTCTTCCGTGAAGATACTGGGCAAACAGTAGCTTGGAATATTTTCAATGTTAAAGAAGAGTGGCCAGATTTGGCTCAAGGGCAAAACGCTTTGACTAAAGCACAGGTTGCAGAGCTTAACCTAAGATTGAGTAAAGCAGGGTTTGAAGAGCAACTTGTATATGATGGACAGCCCAAGTTCGTTGTGGCGGAGATTCTCACAATGGAAGATCATGCAGACAGTGATCATTTGCATGTATGTCAAGTAGATGTGGGATTAGAAGAACCTGTGCAAATCGTTTGTGGCGCACCTAATGCCTTTGTTGGTATGAAAACAGTTGCAGCCTTACCAGGTGCTATGATGCCTTCAGGAAGTTTGATTTGGCCTGGTGCTCTGCGTGGTGTACCTTCCTTTGGTATGTTATGTTCAGCGCGTGAGCTTGATTTGCCAAATGCGCCACAAGTTCGTGGAATTATTGACCTACAAACAGACGTGACAGCTGGTGCAGCTTTTGACCCAGAAACAATGTGGCAAGCTTAAAAAAAATAAAATAAAGAAAAAGATTCCAGTGAAAGTTGGAATCTTTTTTCGTATTATTAATAACAGGAGGTAAAACGATGAATAAAACACTACTTATTGGGCGGCTTGTTGCAACCCCAGAGCTAAGTAAGACGACAAACGATAAGAGCTTGCTTAGGATAAATTTAGCAGTTAAAAGACGCTACAAAAATGCAGAAGGTGAGAAGGATGCGGACTTTATTTCCCTAGTTTTTTGGGAAAGAGCTGCTGAACATTGTGCATCTTATGCTAAAAAAGGAGCTTTACTTGCGGTTGAAGGAGAAATACGAACGCGAACTTATCTTGATAAACAGGAACAGAAACGCTATGTGACAGAAGTTTTGGTTAAAAACTTTGATCTTTTGGAGAGCCGTGCAACAGTCGCCATGCGACAGGGAAATGTAGAAAGTGAGCCTCTAGATTTGAAAGAAGAAGAACTTCCCTTTTGACAGCGAAAAAAACCATTTTTCTTCTGCTAATATAAAGGAAACAATGAAGGATGAGGAAGAAGGATACAAACGCGAAAAATAAAGGAAGAACTTCTTCTTTTTTCATAGGAAAACTGGAGTAAAATATGTAACTTGGTTGTATAACTCTCTTGAAGCACGAGAAAGCAACTTTAAGTTTGGCTATGAACGAGGTAGGGAAAGCACATTAGGGGCGGGACAAAAACATATATGATGTCTTTGTGCATTTTTGTGAGTGGCAGATACTTTTACAAAACTATGTAAGGGAGAATCAAGACTTTTTACCCTCCTCTATAGTTGGAAATGAACCAATATTTTGGAGAAAAGCAGCAAATAACTCCCTACTAGAGCAATCAAGAAAAAATGTCTGTGAGTCATGAAGAAAGGCTTAGTCCCTTGCGACAATTTTTTGATAAAGCGCTCTACACAGAGAGTTTTTATTCGTGGACTGGAACGACAAGCTTAGGGCAGTATTTTCAGTTCTCTCTTGCCTCTATTATGATTGGGCTCTGAAGAAGATACGCCTTCATAATAAAAGGTTCCAAAGATAGAAAAAAGAGTTTTTTTCTTGACTAATTTTGACCTTCGCGGTAAAATAAGAGATATAAGTTAGCAGTCAAACTTAAAGAGTGCTAAAATAAAACAAAAATGGAGGAATAACATGTTGAAACCCTTAGCAGATCGCGTTGTTTTGCGTATAAAAGAGGAAGAAGAAAAATCTTTAGGTGGTATTGTCTTGGCTTCAGCGGCCCAAGAAAAGCCGCAGATTGCTGAAGTAGTAGCAGTAGGTCCAGGAAAAACAACTCATCATGGAACGGTTATTGCACCTACAGTACAAGTTGGTGATACAGTTCTCTTTGAAAAATTTGCGGGTACCAATGTAAAATTTGAAGGCGAAGATTTCTTGATTATCAAGGAATCTGATATTCTTGCGATTGTTTAAGGAAAATAAAGACAGGAGAGAGTAAAAAATGGCAAAAGATATTAAATTTTCATCAGATGCACGTTCAGCAATGGTTCGTGGTATTGATATTTTAGCAGATACAGTAAAAACAACACTTGGCCCTAAAGGTCGTAATGTTGTTCTTGAAAAATCTTACGGAAGTCCCCTTATCACTAACGATGGTGTAACTATCGCAAAAGAGATTGAGCTGGAAGATCATTTTGAAAATATGGGAGCAAAACTGGTTAGTGAAGTTGCTTCAAAAACAAATGATGTTGCCGGTGACGGAACAACAACAGCCACAGTTTTGACACAAGCTATCGTCCGTGAGGGCTTGAAAAACGTAACTGCTGGTGCTAACCCAGTGGGAATTCGTCGTGGTATTGAGCTGGCTACTGAAACAGCTGTGAAAGCACTTAAAGAGTTGGCTATCCCAGTATCTGGTAAGGAAGCTATTGCACAAGTTGCAGCTGTATCCTCTCGTTCAGAAAAAGTTGGAGAGTACATCTCCAATGCTATGGAAAAAGTTGGTAATGACGGTGTTATTACTATTGAAGAGTCAAAAGGTATGCAAACTGAACTTGAAGTTGTAGAAGGTATGCAGTTTGACCGTGGTTACTTGTCTCAATACATGGTAACAGATAATGAAAAAATGGTTGCTAACCTTGATAATCCATACATCTTGATTACGGACAAGAAGATTTCAAATATCCAAGAAATCTTACCTTTACTTGAACAAATCTTGAAAACAAACCGTCCTTTGCTTATCGTAGCAGATGATGTTGATGGTGAAGCTTTACCAACTCTTGTGTTGAACAAGATTCGTGGTACTTTCAATGTCGTTGCTGTCAAAGCACCAGGGTTTGGTGACCGTCGTAAAGCACAACTGGAAGATTTAGCTATCCTTACAGGTGGGACTGTTATTACAGAAGAGCTTGGTTTGGAACTTAAAGATGCAGGTTTAGAAGCCCTTGGACAGGCGAGCAAAGTCACTGTCGATAAAGAACACACAACAATTGTTGAAGGAGCTGGTTCAGCAGATGCAATTGCAACACGTGTAGCTACGCTCAAAGCTCAAGTTGAACAAACAACTTCTGAATTTGACCGTGAAAAACTTCAAGAGCGCTTAGCAAAACTTTCTGGCGGTGTCGCTGTGATTAAAGTAGGTGCTGCTACAGAAACTGAACTCAAAGCACAAAAACTTTTAATCGAAGATGCGCTTAATGCAACACGTGCAGCTGTAGAAGAAGGTATCGTCGCTGGTGGTGGTACTGCTCTTGTAACAGTCCTCTCTGCTCTTGATGCGCTGGAAGAAGAAGGGGATGTACAAACAGGTGTGACCATCGTTCGCCGTGCACTTGAAGAGCCTGTACGCCAAATTGCAGCCAATGCTGGTTATGAAGGTTCAGTCATCATTGACAAGCTCAAATCTGCAGGTAAAGGTGTCGGCTTCAATGCGGCTACCGGTGAGTGGGTGCAAATGATTGAAGCAGGTATTGTGGATCCCGCAAAAGTAACACGTTCAGCACTTCAAAATGCTGCATCAGTAGCAGGTCTTATCTTGACGACAGAAGCAGTTGTTGCGGATAAACCAGAGCCAGCTAGTCCAGCTGCTCCAGCCATGGATCCGTCAATGATGGGTGGCATGATGTAATATTATAAAAGAACCCTTTAATAATAAGGGTTCTTTTTGTGTCTTTACTCATAAAATGCATAAAGGGAGCAAAAGGTGGACAATAATTTAAAGTATATTATCTAGGGCAGTTGTTATCTGATCTTTTGATTTTTGAGTAACATGGTTATAAATTAATAGGGGAGTATCTGCCTTAGCATGTCCTATACGTTCCATCATTATTTTCAGAGATGTGTTTGATTTTGCTAGGATAGGTACATGTGTTTAATCTTTTCTTGTATGGAAGAAATTTCTTGACATGAGGCAGAATGACTACTATAATGTGGTTGAATACGGTTGATTGCTTAGAATTTTCTTCACACTTTAGAAATTGTGTAAACTTTTCATAGGGAACGTTTAAAGCTGTGAAGAGTTAATAAAATGTGGTCAATTGTATGAAATTTATTCAAAACATTGTCTATTGAAACTGTTTGGGTATAGTGTAATAAACACGGTATCTAGCATTAAGTTGAGAATTTGGAGGGAATTATGTGCACATCAATTACATACGTGACAAAAGACCATTACTTTGGAAGAAATTTTGACTATGAGATATCTTACAATGAAGTTGTAGCTATTACTCCGAGAAATTATATCTTAGATTTTCGAAAAATAGAAAATTTAAATACTTATTATGCAATGATTGGAATAGCTGCAGGTATAGCAGATTATCCTCTTTACTATGATGCCATGAATGAAAAAGGGCTATGTATGGCTGGGTTAAATTTTGCTGGTTACGCATACTATAATGAATATGAGGAAGGAAAAGAAAATGTTTCACCTTTTGAATTTATTCCATACATTTTAGGGCAGTGTACGACTGTAGATGAAGCCAAAAAACTTTTAAATACTATAAATTTAGTCAATATTAATTTTAGTGATGACCTTCCTCTATCACCGTTGCATTGGTTGCTTGCAGATAAGGAGAAATCAATCGTCATTGAAAGTATGGAAGATGGGCTTCATATATACGATAATCCTGTAGGAGTTTTAACAAATAATCCTTCTTTTGATTATCAACTCTTTAATTTGAATAACTATCGTGCATTATCTAACATGACACCTAAAAATAATTTTTCAAATCAAGTGGATTTAGAGGTTTATAGTCGAGGTATGGGAGGAATAGGCTTACCAGGAGATCTTTCTTCAACATCTCGATTTGTTAGAGCAGCTTTTGCGAAATTAAATTCAGTATCAGGAAATTCAGAAGATGAAAGCATTAGCCAGTTTTTCCATATATTAGGAGCAGTGGAGCAACAAAGAGGCCTGTGTGACGTAGGAGATGAGAAATACGAATATACAGTATATTCATCCTGCTGCAATGCAGATAAGGGAATCTATTATTATCGAACATATGAAAATAGCCAAATTACAGCCTTAGATATGTTTAAAGAGGACTTGGAGAGTAATCAAATAGTTAAGTATCCCCTAGTAGAAAAGCAGCAAATTAATTATGCCAATTAGTTTATGTAGAATGTTGGTAAATTTTTTCTAAATGAAAACATTCAGATTGGCGCTTGAAAAGTAAAAAAACAGATGTCAGAATATATTTGGAGCCATAAGCTACAACAGTAACATCCAAGGCCGTCTTTTTGCTTAAGTGAGCGGCAAACATATTATTCATAGAATTGAGAGCGTCGTAGTTTCGCGGTGCTCTTTTATGTTATAATAAAAGTCTGTTCTTATAGGTGTCCCTGCTTCGGTGGGGATTTTTTAGTAGCTTGAATTTATAATTTAAGTGCAACAGAAAAAAGACTATTCATAAATCCAGTATAATAAGTTTGTCGAGAACATTATTAAGCTGGAGGAAATATGAATAGTCCCTACACTCATCTTACAATATTTGAACGAGAAAGTATATTTTTGTGGTCATCACAAAAGGTTTCTGTGCGTGAAATCGCTAGACGCTTAAATCGGAGTGTCTCCACAATTTCAAGGGAGCTTAAAAGAAATAGTGTTAATCAGGACTACTCTCCAACGGTTGCCCAAAGCAAATACCAGAGCAGAAAAAGTCATTGTGGAAGAAAAGCAATCTTCACCAATCGTCAATATTGGGAGAAAGTGAGACACTTATTCGTTGATTTACAATGGTCTCCTGAACAAATCTCTGCACGATTAAAGCATGAAGATTCGGAAGTACAGGTCAGTTATACAACCCTCTATAGGGCAATCTATAATGGCCTATTTGAGCTTGAAAAATTAAGTCATGGTAATCGTGGGTTAATTCGTTCACTGCGTCATAAAGGGAAAACTAGGCACACGAAAGGACATCAAGAAAAGAGGGGGAAAATCCCTATCTCCCATACCATTCATGAACGTCCAGAAAGTGCCAATCAACGTCTGGAGATTGGACATTGGGAAGCCGATACTGTAGCTGGAAAGACTGGTGGTTCATGCTTGGTTACGCTCA